>NZ_JCANUT010000018.1:0-61145 GCF_059569095.1 Propionivibrio pelophilus DSM 12018
GCGTGTAGATCCCTTTCGGTAGTCGTTCCATCCTTGTCCTCCGTTCCTCACATTTTACGAAACGTTGGACTCCACTTTTTTCAGCCTACCTCAAACCTCGACGGCCTGATCTGGAGCATCAGCCAGCAACTGGGCCTGAAGCACAAGAGCAACCGCTCGGCGGAGTTGGCCGACCAGATCGCCGCGCTCAAGGAATCGCGCTCGCCGATCGTCTTCGACGAGGCCCAGTTCGGCCTTTCCATGCGCTGGCAGCGCACCGACGCGGCCGGCATCGAGTACCTGCGCAACCTCGGCGAATCGTCAAACACCTTCGTCCTGCTGGTCTGCCACAACTCCGAGAAGGCGCGGTTTTCCGACTCGGCGCACATCCGCACGCGGATCAGCCACCAGGAGGAGATGAAGAACGCCGGCCTCGCCGACACGGTGACCTTCGTGCGCGAACTGGCTGAAGTGACGATCGGCGACGGCGTCGGCGAGCTGGTGCACAAGCAGACCGGCGGCAAGTTCCGCCTGATCGAGAACGCCATCAGCACGCTGGAGCGCATTGCCAAGCGGAAGGATTCCTCGCGGATCGACCTGGACGATGTGCGCGGCGTCACCCTGGTGATCGACCACGAGCAGGGCCTGATCCCCAAGATCGCCCCGAAAACCCTGCGGGGAGCGCGCTAAATGGGGATTTCCGCACAAGTCCTGTCGGAGATCGCCGACGGGAATCATGACCTCGACCGCCTCGCGGCGGTCACCGGGCACCCCCGGAAAGCGCTGGTCAAGGCCGTCCAGGTGCTCAAGAAACGCGGCTATGTGCGCACCCGCACCGGCCGCAGTGCCGAGACGGGCGGTCTCGCCCCGGGCGTCTATGTGCTGACGGACACCGGAAAGCTGGCCGCCGACTCGGGCGAGGCGATCGCCCCCGGAAAAGCCGGCGAGCGGCCGCGCAAGCAGACGGCCGGGCTGCGTGAGCGGATCTGGTGGCATTTTCACACCCACCGCGTGGCCACACTCGCCGAGCTGCTGAACACGCACGCCAGCGGCGACGAGAAGGCGGCGCACGTCAACGCCTATAAGTACATCGCCGGACTGGAGCGCGCCGGCGTCATCGTCCGTCTGGAAAAACGCCAGCCGGCGCGGCAAAGCCGCGGGCGTGTGGTGTGGACGCGGGTCATGGACCTTGGGCCGAAGGCGCCGGTGGTGCGCCCGCGCGCCCGGGTAGTGTATGACCCGAACTCCGATCTGGTGCTGCCGATGCAGGAAGCGAAGGAGGAGGACAGCGATGACGCGCGCGTTTGACCTCCTGCAGGCGCAGCTGGCCCGCGGCGTCACCAAAAAAACGATGGCCGCAGAGATCGGCTACAGCCGGACCGCCGTGTCGCTGTACCTCGCGAACAAGTACCCGGCCGACCGGCAGCCCATCGAAGCCGCCATCCTCAAGCGCTACGACCTGCGCATCTGCCCGGTCGATGGCGCCGAAAAGCCGCCCGAGCACTGCCGGCGCATCGCCTTGCGCCCGCGCCCGCACGGCTTCCCCGATGCCGAAACCCAGTGGCTGGCCTGCCAGACCTGTCCGCACAAACCGGAGGTGAAATCATGATGCTATCAGCAGAAACATCGGCCCTGCGCCGCATTGGTAAGGAGCCCGACTTCTACGGGAACCGTATCGCGTATGCCTATGGGTGCGACCAAGACGAACTGCAGCCGAACCCGTCCGCACACTACAACTTTGAAATAATGCTCGACGGCGCCGAGCTGGTGTGCTCCATCGACGTTTATAGCGCGCTCGGCGGTCTCGGTCTCCCGTCGGGAGAATTTGATGTGGATGCCTGGAATGCCGCGCTGATCCACCTGCGGGGATCAGCGAATCGAGCCAACTATTCCTCGCTGGCAAGCGTTGCTCGGGCGATTCTGAGAGGTTATCGCGTTGTCTTGCCGGACGGCGAAGAATTCCACGTCGCAGCACTGTACTCATGCCAATCAACGGTGAAATCATGAGTGCCGTTATTGCCTTATCTCCGTCGCCAGACGCTCCAACCAAACCTGCGCCAGACAGACGGGCCGCCGCGCTGGCCGAACTCGACCAGCACCTGGACAACCTCCGTCGCTGCCTGCACTGGCTGGTCGGCGAAGGCTTCGCGGTGATCAGCGTGTCGATGCGCCGGCGCCGTTGCCGACCGGAAATCACCGTCGCCCCGTCGCCGCGGCTGCACATCCTGTGCAAGGACGACTGCGCCAACATCGGCCGGCGGCACGACGGCGCGCTGACTGTCTTTCTGTGGATCGCCCAGCGTCACGGCTGCGACATCCTCTGGGAGGAGGTCGCATGCGCCTGATGTCTTTTGTGCCGCGGCTCTGCCGTGCCGTGCGCTTCAAAACCGCCCTGCGCTACTCGTGGCGGCTGGCCTGGATCGTGGCGGGGCGGCCATGACGCGCCGTGCCTGGACGCCGGAAGACCGGCAAACCGCCTGGAAGATGCGCTGCGCCGGGCAGACGCTGCAGCAGATCGGCGACGCGCTGAACCGCTCCACCAATGCCGTCCATGCCTGCGTGGAATCGATCCGCCGGGCCAACGCCCGCAAGCCGCGCACCTGCCTGTGCTGCGGCAAAACCTTTGCCTCGGTCGGGCCGCAGAACCGGCTGTGTCCGCGCTGCGCCCGCCTGTCGATCAGCCCCTTCGCCCCTTATTAACCCCTTTTTTTACGGAGACCCCTATGGCTACCAAATCCACCCGCATCAAGAAAACCGCTGCCGCCATCGCCATTCCGCAGACCCGCGAACAAGTCGCGGCCGCAATCGCCGAGATCGGCGCCCTCAACCGCGACCTGGCACGCACCCAGGCCGACATGAACGACACGCTGGCCAGGGTCAAGGAAGAGTTCGAGACCATCGCCGAACCGCGCCGCGAGCGTATCAACGCGTTGACGCAGGGCGTGCAGGTCTGGTGCGAAGCCAACCGCGACGCGCTGACCAACAACGGCAAGATCAAGAGCGCGCAGCTGACCACCGGCGAGATCGGCTGGCGCACCCGGCCGCCGTCGGTGCGCGTGACTGGCGCCGAGGCGGTGCTCGACCTCCTGCGCCGGCTGGGCCTCAAGCGCTTCATCCGCGAGAAAGAGGAGGTTAACAAGGAAGCCATTCTTAACGAGCCGGAGGCCGTCGCGCACGTGGCCGGCATCAGCATCAGCCAGGGCGAGGACTTCTTTGTCACGCCGTTCGAGACCGAACTGACGGAGGTGGCATGATGTGGTTCAAGAACCTTCAGATTTTCCGCTTTGGCGTTGATGCTGCGTTCGACGTTGTTGAAGCCCGGCTCGCCGACAACGCCCTGCAGCCCTGCAATGGCGCGGAGATTGCCAGTATCGGCTGGATTCCTCCCCGCGAAGGGGGCGCCTTCATTCACGCCGCGAACCGGCAGTGGCTGATCGCCCTGGGCGTCGAAAAGCGGCTTCTGCCGGCGTCCGTGGTCCGGCAGCGCGCCCAGGAGCGCCAGGAAGCGATCGAAAGCGAACAAGGCCGGCGCGTCGGTCGCCGGGAATTCCGCGAGCTGCAGGACGAAGCGTTCAAGACACTGCTGCCGCAGGCCTTCATCCGCCGGTACCGGACCTTGGCCTGGATTGATCCGGTCAATGGCTGGCTGGTCATCGATGCTGCCTCCCCGACGCAGGCCGACGAACTGATCGATCAGCTGCACAAGACCGGCTGTCCGTTGCAAATCCAGCCCGTCAAGGTGGTTCAGTCCCCGGTCTCGGCCATGACCGGCTGGCTTGCCGACGGCGAGGCGCCCGCGGGATTCACGATCGACCAGGACACCGAGCTGCAGTCGGCCGAACGCGCGACCATGCGCTATGCCAAACACGCGCTCGATGGCGATGACATTCCGGAGCACATCGCCGCCGGCAAGGTCGCCACCCGGCTCGGCATGACCTGGGCCGACAAGATCTCGTTCGTCCTCACGGACACCTTGCGGCTCAAGCGGCTAGCGTTCCTGGACATCCTCAAGGAAGCGGCGGAAGGCCAGGCCGAAAACGAGGACGAACGCTTCGATAGCGAATTCGCGCTGATGACCGGCGAGCTGGCGAAGATGCTGACCGATCTGGTCGAGGCGCTGGGCGGTGAGATGAAGGAGGAGGCGTGGTGACCCGCGAACAACTGCTGGCGCACGCCCTGCGCGATCTCGTCGAGACCATCGATCTCTTCACCGACTGCATGGACAACCGCATCGACCGCGAACCGCTCGATCCGTACATCGAACGGGCGGAACAGATCCTGGAAGGCGTCTCCGTGAAGGATCTGTCGTTGGTGAACTGGATCAGCGTCGACACGGCCCTGCCGGACTCAGACACCACGGTGCTGGTTTCCCTGCGGAATAACGATGAACCGGTCTGGATGGGCTTTCACAACGGCGAGATGTGGTTCTCCGTCGATGCCATCGCAATCGATGTCACGCACTGGGCCGAACTGCCCGTGCCGGCCGGGAACGTCGCGTGATGTTCGCCATCCTTCTGTGCAACAAGGACGGTACGCGCTCCGCCCAAGGGCGCATCCCCTTCACGCCGGTGGCGGGGATGTTCCTGATGGCGCCGTGGGCGTGCAACGACTACCACCGCGTCGACGAGGTCTTCTACAACCACATCACCGAGACCTTCGAGGTCTATCTGGCCGATCAGCCTTAAACCGACTCAACCCGATTAAACCCTTCCAAACCCGCTCAGAAAGGAGCAAACCCATGAACCAACAACAACTCATCCTCACCGTCGCCAGCGTCTCCGGCGAATCGAAAAAGACCGTCGAGGCCGTGCTCAAGACCACCGCCGACGTGATCGCCGCCGAACTGTTCGAGGGCGGCGAAGTCGCGCTGCCGGGCCTCGGCAAGCTCGGTGTCAAGGACCGCGGAGCGCGCACCGGGCGCAACCCGGCCACTGGGGAAGAAATCCAGATCCCGGCCCGGCGCGTGCCGGCCTTCTCGGCCGCCAAGGCGTTGAAGGACGCCGTCGCCAAGTAGTCGTCTGGCTCGATGGCCTTGGCAACAGGGCCATCCGGCAAGCCGACAGGAGGAACGCACGATGAAACTCACGAAAGAACAGAAAGACACGCTGATCGCCGATCTGACATCGCCCTGGGGCAGGGTTCATTTGATCTGCGACGGCTATCGCATCGCGCTGGTCGTGGAACAGGCCAAACCGCTTGTGTTCCGTATCGTTACGTACATCAACGGCCAATGGGGCGGCGAGTGGAGCTTAGGCAGCAAAGAGTTTCCGGAGCAGAAGTTTCTGAACAAGAAGACGCGTCTGGCCTGCACACCCAGTTTCAAAGCCAAGATGGAGAAGATTTTTGGCAAACGCGCGGTCGCCAAAGACCCGTACTACAACAAGACCTTCGTCACCTACGACATCTCCTGGCCGAGCGGTAAAGCTGCGATCAACCACCTGTGCCGCGTCTGCGAATCGGTGGAAATCGTGCCGGCTACGGAGGCATAATCATGACCGTCTCCGCCGCCACCCGCTACCACGACCGCCTCAAGAAGAAGCGCCAATCCATCAAGATCAAGCAGGGCCAGCTCGGGCTTGACGAAGCCACCTACCGCGCGCTGTTGAAGCGCGTCGCCGGGGTGACATCGAGCACAGCCCTGATGACGCAGGACGCCGCTGATGCCGTGCTGGCCGAACTGCAACGCCTGGGCGCGCCTGAATCATTGCCCCGCAAGCGCGTTAATGAATGGGGTTTTGTCTTCAAGTTAACGGGCGAACGCCAGGCGCTGGGCAAGAAGATCTACCGCTGCGCGGAGAAGATCGGTGCGCTGCAGACCCCACCCGTCAAAGTCATGCCCAAAGTCTGGGTCGAAGGCATCGCCCGCCAGGCGGCCGGCTTGAACTCGCCGGAGGTCGCCGGAAAGGTCGTGAAACCCCTGGAAACCTGCGCCGCCGACGAACTGATGACGATCATCAAGATCCTCGAATCGTGGGCGCGAAAGATCGGAGCCTGACGCATGTCGAAAGCCACGGAATACCCCGAACTGCTTGCCGACCTGGCCGACCAGGTCGCGCTCAAGCTCAGCGAACACGGCGTCGACCCCGAGAAGGCAGCAGACATCGGATTTGCCGCCGCAGAACATATCCGCGAGCACTGGGGTGGCCAGCCGCTCTACATGCCGAAAGGCGTCGTCTACGACTTCTCCCGGCGCGACCTGGAGATTTTCGAGCGTTTCAACGGGCATAACCACGTGGAATTGGCGAAAGAGTATGATCGATCCGTGATGCGCATCTACCAGATCGTCAAGGCCGTGCGAGCCGAGTTGATCAAGAAACGGCAGGGGGCGCTCTTTTAAGGAGATGTGATGAAAAGATCAGTTCTGTTCTGCGTAATCGCATTGCTGCTTTCCGCCTGCGGAAACTCGGGGAAGGAACTGGTATTCAAGAAAGTTGACGGCATGAGTGCCGGCGACCAGAAGGCCGCTGCCAACGGGATTGCCACCTTGATAACCGCGTGCCCTGGCATCGGGCGTTATTGGGGAGATCTGAAACAGATTGAAGCGGTTGCAATTCGTGCCGCGAGCCTTACGGACCAGCGTGAACGCGGATGGAAAGAGGTCGTTTCTGTTGCGCTGAAGGTTTCCGATCGTCCAGAATCGATCCCGTTCAAATACCACGCTTCTGGACACATCTGCCGCTTCGATGTCTGGACTGAAGTATCAATAGCAAAATCCCCCTGCATTTCTGTCTGCACGGATTCCGAGTCAAAAGTCTCCAACGCCTATATTCAAGCCAAGTAGCGTCTGGGTGCCAAGAACACGCACAGCTGAGGCGTTTTCTTTAAAGCCCTTTAGCTGATCAGCATCGCGCGCGCACGTAGCCTGTGCGCATGCGCCCCATCACTCTCATCGTCATCCACTGCAGCGCCTCGCCCAACAGCGACGGGCTGTTCCGCGGCTCGCCCGGCACACCGGGATTCCTTCCCCCAGCCCAGGTTATTGACGGCTGGCACGCCAAGCGCGGTTTCCATCGTGCGCCGGAAGCCCGGCAGCGCTTCAACCCGGAACTCGCCGCCATCGGCTACCACTTCGTCATCTACCGAAACGGCGGCATCGCCACCGGGCGCAGTGTCGAAGAAGTCGGCGCGCACGTCGCCGGCTTCAACCAGAAGAGCCTCGGCATCTGCCTGGTCGGCACCGACCAATTCACCACGGACCAGTGGAACTCCCTGGCCGAGCTGATCGGCACGCTGCGCAAGACCTATCCGGCGGCCCGCATCGTCGGCCACCGCGACCTCTCGCCCGATCAGAACAAGAACGGCATCGTCGAGCCGTTCGAATGGCTCAAGACCTGCCCGTGCTTCGACGTCGCCAAATGGCTGGAATCCGGCATGCAGCCCCCGGGAGACGCGCCGTGAAACTCATCCCCGACTGGCGCAGCGCCTGGCGTTTCCTCTCGGTGCAACTCGCCGCGGCGACGGCGCTGCTGGCCACCGCCTACGACTACCTGCCGGCCGTGCGCACCTACCTGCCGGAAGGTTGGGTCAAGTGGGCGGCGATCCTGGTCATCGCCGCGCGCATCGTGCATCAGAACACGCCGGAAAAAACCCAATGACCGCCCAGCGCATCCTTTTCGAGCTGCTGGTCTGTTTCGTCCTGGCCATCGGCGGCTACTTTCTCGGCAGGGCCGATGAACGACAAGACCAGCAGGCACGCGAGAAATCCGCCCTGGTCGCCGCCGTCGACCAGCACGACCAGAAGGCCACCGCCGGCCAACTCGCCGAACGCGCGGCCGTCCAGCGCTCCAGCGCCACCGATATCCTTTTCAACGGCATCACCCAGGGAGCGATTCTTTATGCGCAAACCCATCCTGTGGCTGACGCTTGCCGCCTCGATGCTGACGGCCTGCGCCTCTGGACCCGTGCCAATGCAGGCGCCGAAGCTGTTGCCGCCGGCGACGCACCTGGAGCCGTGTCCGCCGCTGTCGCCGCCGGAGAGCGGCGCGCTGACGGATCTGCTGACCAACCACATCCTGACGGCCAAGGCGTATCACCAATGCCGGGACCGGCATCAGGCGCTGCTCGACTGGCTGGAGGCCACTGATGCGCTACGCTGACGCCCGCGACCTGATCCGCACCGGCGACCTGATCGCCCTGCGCAAGAAGCACGGCTTCCTGCCTGTCCTGACGCGCTGGGTGACCGGTTCTCCCTATACGCACACCGCCATCGCCCTGTGGTGCGGCGCCGGCGCGCACCGCCGCCTGGTGGTCGCCGAAGCCAAGGCCAGCGGCGCGTTCCTCACGCCGCTCTCGCAGTACGCCGGAACCGATTTCGACGTCTTCCTCTCCCCGCCGGAGATCGGCCTGTCGATCGAGGCGGCGATCTGGGAGACCCTGGGCGCGCCGATCGGCTACGACGTCATGGATCTCGTGCGCATCGCGCTCAACCGGCTGCTCGGCGTGCCGCTTCCGCCTCACGACAACGCCCTGAAGATCTGCTCGGCGCTCTCTGCCACCCTGTGGCTGCAGGCCGGCTGGCGGCCGCGCTATTTGCCCTCGATCCCCGCGCCCGACGACGTCGTCGCCGCGCTGGCCGTGCCGCCGCTGCTGGAGGTTAGAGCTTAATGATCGGCCTCCGTCTGCAACTGTTTAACGGCCGCATCCCACGAGCGTCGTTACTCGGCATCACCGCCTGCTGGTGGGACTCCACTGACCCCTCTCAAATCGCCTCCCCGGCGGGCAAGACCGTCGGCGCGAGCACCGATGCGACGGGTACGCTTAGCCTCGATTTATCCAGCGTCTCCGCGCTGTCTGTTGGCGCCCCCGGATTTTTGCTGCTCTACCTGCCCGACGCCCAATCCCCGCAAGAGGCGCTGGTCTTCGCCGGGGTCGTTGAAACATCGGAGGTTGTCTCGGGGATTCCCCTCGGCTACATCGCCGAATCCGATGCATCGGCCTCGGCGGCGATTGCCGTACATCAAGCCATGCTGGCACAGGTCGCGGCAGAAAGCACCGCGCAGGACAAAGCGCAGACCGCGCTGGATCGCGCCGCCACCGCAGACGATCGCCTTGCCACCGCTGCCGACAGACTCCAGACCGGAGCGGACGCCGAATCGGCGCAAACTGCTGCCGAATCGGCCGCGCTCTCGCGTGCCAGTGCCGATGAATCCGCCGCACAAGCCGAAGCCTCCGCGACAGCGGCGGCAGACGCCTCGCGCCTCACCATCGGCACGGTCACCACGGCGCCACCGGGCACGACTGCGGGCGCAACCATCACCGGGCAGCCGGGAGCGCAGGTGCTCGACCTGACGCTCCCGGCTGGAGCAGACGGAGCCGACGGACCCGCCGGACCCGACGGAGCCCCCGGCCCACAGGGGCCGCAAGGCGACCCCGGAGAAACTGGTCCTGCTGGAGCAGACGGAGCCCCCGGCCCACAGGGGCCGCAAGGCCCGATGGGAGCGCTGCTCGGCGTGAAGACCATTGCTGGCACAGCCTATACGCTCTCTGCGGAGGATGACGGCTGGCTGCTCTACTGCACCGCCGCGGCGGCGGTCACGATCACTACGGCGGCTCTGCCCGTGGCGTTTTCGTGCATGATCGTGCAGGGGGGGGCCGGTCAAATCAGTCTGGTGGCCGGGGCCGGATCGACAGTCGTAGGATTCGGCGGGATGCTCAAGACCGCCGGGCAGTATGCCGCGCTGACCGTGTTTGCGCCCGCTGCCGATACGGCGATTGTCGCAGGGCAAACGGCATGATCCCCGCTTTCTCTCCGCTGACCGGGCTGTCCAGCATGGTCAAGACGCTGTTCTCGGCTGGTGAGCAAGGGGCTTGGTATGACCCCAGCGACCTGTCAACGCTGTTTCAGGACGCCTACGGGACGACGCCCGTGACGGCGGTTGGTCAGCCGGTAGGGCTGATACTGGATGCGCGTAGAGCCGAGATTTTCAAAATCACGAAAGCAGACCTGTTAGATAACGCCAAATGGACCGGCTATAACAGTGCTTCCGCAGGCACTCCAACCGCTGTTCAATTGGCCGACGGGACAGTGCGCATCACGCGCAATTCCACAAGTACCTATGTGGGGTTTGCTCCGAGGGCGAACGCATATTCACTGCCGCCTGGCTGCGTTGTTCATTTCAAATATTCAGTCAAATCAAAAACGAACAACGCATCCAGATTTTCCGGTGAGCCATATTACAAATGGCGGGACGTAAACCCCCTCTGGTTTGGCGAAATCCCCAGTACGTCCGCCCTCACGAGAAATACCGTCGCAATAAATTACACGGCTGCGCCAATTACCCCCAACAGCTACGGATGGGTGCCATATCTATTCGGCTTCTACATGTTCGGTGCAGCAGACGAATATATCGACGTATTCGATTTCGAAATCACCGCCTACGCCCCGGCGGCACGACAACTGACCGCGGCCAGCCGACCCACGCTACAGCAGGATTCGTCCGGTAAATATTATTTGTCGTTCGACGGTGTAGATGACTACCTGTCAACCGGGTCCATCGATTTCACTGCCACCGACAAAATGACGGTGTTGGCTGGCGTGCAGAAAAACAGCGATGCGGCGGCAGGGATCGTGGTGGAACTATCAGCCGACCGATTAGCCAATGCCGGGGCGTTCTCTCTGTATGCGCCAGCTGGCGGGACCAATCAATATCTATTTGGATCGCGCGGCACGGTTGACGGGGCATTTGCCGTGGTATCGCCCAGAACCTATCCGACCACACAAACCGCCGTATTGACGGGCATCGGAAATATCTCTGGCGATCAGTCTCTGCTGCGCGTGAATGGATCGACGGCTGCGACAGAGTGGACAATCGACCAAGGCACCGGAAACTTCGGCAACTATCCGCTCTACATCGGACGCCGTAATGGCGCATCGATTCCGTTTAAAGGCCACCTCTACGGCCTGATCGTGCGAGGCGCACAAACCGACGATAACCACCTCACCCCCGCTGAAAAATACCTCGCCTACAAATCAGGAGTCACGCTATGAGATGGGTCCATCGCTGCATGATCGTGCCAGTTGATCACGTCGATTTGGCTCGATCCCTCTGCGCCACGCTGGCCGGGGAAGGCGGATCGGGCATGTTCACTACGCCTTTGTCGCCCACCGGCGACTACCCGCCGACGCACTGGATTTCATCCGGGCTGATCGAGGACGCGTTTGCCGACCTGCTGCCGCTGTTATCTGTCGACGTGACCGACGCTCCGCTCGCCGGTCATCCCGATCACGTCTGCACGCTCGCGCACGACGCCGGGATGGCAGTGAGTTACGACGACATCGTGCGACTGTTTTCCGCCGTCGATGTCTCCGCACAGCCGCCCCACGCGGCGCTGGAGCGGCTTGGCCTCGCCCTGTCAAACGAGGATAGCATCACATGATGAAGGCGCAGTTCGTCCCGGCCTGGCAAAGCGGCAGAGCGCAATTCAAGGCGGCGTGGTCCCGCGCAGACCTGTACCGCCTCACCGCGTCCGTCCGGCCGGTAACCAGCCTGGCCTGCAGCGATACCCCCGCGGCACGGCTGGGCGTTGCCGCCCGTCCGCTCACCACCCTTACGCACCAGGTGTCGCATGTCTGAAGCCGCCTACCTCGTCGGACAAGTCGCCCGCATCAGCTTGCGCGTCGCCGATATCGCCGGAGCGATCGCCGATCCCGGCGGCCTCGTGCTGCGCGTTAAATCCGCTGCCGGCAGCGTTACCGCCAGCACCTACGGCGCCGACGCCACGATCGTGCGCGACGGCCTGGGCAACTACCACGCCGACATCCCGCTCACCGTACACGGCCTGTGGGCCTACCGCTGGGAGCTGTCCGCCCCCAATGCCGGCGCCGCTGAAGGCGTCATCAACGTACAACGCAGCCGTGTCATATGACTGATTTATTTGACCGCGCCACCGAGCGCGAAGAACAAGACCGCGCCGATACCCTGGCCGAGCAGGCCCGCCGTGCCGGGCTGGACGGCAAGACCGTCGATGACTCCGCCCTCGTCTGCCGCGTGTGCGAAGGGCCGATTCCCGAGGCGCGCCGCCGTGCGCTGCCGGGCGTGCAGACCTGCGTCGATTGCCAGGCCGACCTGGAACGGGCCGGTGTCACCTTTATCCGATCCTGAAGGGAAAAAAACACAGTGGATCTCGAAACGCTCAAGACCTGGCTGCAGGCCGTCAACATGCTCGGCACCTTTGCCCTCGGCTGTTGGCTGTACCTGGAGAAGCGCAGCGACAAGACCAACGAGCGCGTCACGCAGCTGGCCAACGAAGTCGACGATCTGGGCAAGGCCGTCACCGGCCTCAAGGCGGGTGCTGACGCGGCGCCCAGCCACGCCGATATCGCCAAGGTGTACGAGTCGATCAACGAGTTGGCGGCGACCGTGAATCAGCTGGTCGGCGAGAACCGCGGCCAGTCCGACACCCTGCGCCTGATCCTCAACCAGATCACCCAACGAGGAATGAATCCATGACCGAACAGGAGAAGAGACGGCGCGCATCGCTGCTCTCCACGCTGGCCTTCGAACCGGCGCTGACCGTAGCGCGCCTGCGGTCCGAGCTGGAGACGATCCACGGCTTGTCCTGCAGCGCCGATCTCATCCGCGCGGATCTTGGCTGGCTGGCCGAAATGGGCCTGGTGCGCTGGAACGGCGAGATCGCCCAATGCACCGAGCGCGGCAAGGATGTCGCCGCGCTGCGGGCGAAGTTCCCCGGGGAGGCGTGATGGCCAGGGTATCCCAAAGCCAAAGAAGTGCCGTCTCGGTGATCGCCCATGCCATCCTGATCAAAGACATGTCGGGCAAAGTAAAAGGATTCCAAGGCTTTTACGATTTTTGGCTGAAGGATCTCTCGGCCAATGATCGGGCGCTGGTGAAGCTGTTTCTTGAGGAGCTGAAGCGCATTCCAGCCGATCTCCTAAAAATGATCGAGGAGGAGAAGCGCAATGGCACACCCTCCTGAAAAGCGCCTCGAACTACGCACCGCCTACATCGGCGGACTGCCCCTCGAAGCGGCCGCCGACAAGGTGGCCGTGCCGTATGCCACGGCGCGCAACTGGTTCGTCGCCGCGCGCAAGGATGGCGACGACTGGGACAAGTTCCGCGCCGCCAGCCTGATCGTCGCCGGCGGCGGCATCGAGCAGGCGATGGGCCGTATCATCGCTGCCGGACTGATGCGCTGCGAGGCGCTCCTGGAGCGCGTCGGCGAGATCGAAGACCCGGCCGCCGCGGCCGACGCCGTGGCCTCGCTGGGCGACACCATGTCCAAGCTGCGCGTGGCGGCCAAGTCGTTCATGCCGGAAACGTCCGAACAGGCCGTCGCCATTGACACCTTGAAGGCGCTGGCCGTCTGGGCCGGCAACGCCGCCCCGGCTCGCGGCATGGTGCTGGCCGAGCTGCTCGAAGGCTACGCCACGGTCAGGAAGCTGCAGATCGCCGCACCACTCGAAGAGCTGCGCGCCCGCGCCCGTGCCGCCGGCGCCGTCGATTCCGACAAGGCCACCGGCCTCTCCGACGAGTCGGCCGACGCGATCCGCGCCAAGATCCTCGGAGTCGGCAAGTGATCAACGGCGCGACCGAGGCCCGCGAAGCCCGCACGCCGATGGCGCTGCTGCCGTACCAGCAGCGCTGGTGCGCCGATCGCGCCCAGGTCAAGGTGATGGAGAAGTCCCGCCGGATTGGCCTCTCCTGGGGCGAAGCCGCCGACACCGCACTGCTCGCCGCCTCGGCCTCGGGCATGAACGCCTTCTACATCGGCTACATGAAGGACATGGCCAAGGAGTTCATCGCCGACTGCGCCTCGTTCGCCAAGGCCTACAGCCTGGCCGCCGGCGACATCTCCGAGAGCGAGGAAGTCTGGTTCGAGGGCGAGGAGAAGAAGTCGATCTTCGTCTATACCCTGCGCTTCCAGTCCGGCTGGCGCATCGAGGCGCTCTCCTCCGCCCCGCGCAACCTGCGCGGCAAGCAGGGCCGCGTCATCCTCGACGAGTTCGCCTTCCACCAGAACCAGAAGGAACTGCTCAAGGCCGCGCTGGCGCTGCTGATCTGGGGCGGCGAGGTGCATGTCATCACCACGCACAACGGCGCCGAGAACGAGTTCAACCAGCTGGTGCTCGACATCCGCGCCGGCAAGAAGCCCTACAGCCTGCACCGCGTTACTTTCCGCGATGCGATCGCCGACGGCCTGTACGAGCGTGTCTGCCTGCGCACCGGCAAGACGCCGACGGTTGCCGATCGCGACGCCTGGGTGCAAGGCATCTACGACCAGTACGGCGCGGCCGCCGAGGAAGAACTCGACTGCGTGCCGACCAACAGCGGCGGCGCCTGGCTCTCCCGTGCCCTGATCGAGGCGCGCATGCACGATGCGCCGGTGCTGCGCTGGAAACCGCCGGCCTCCGACTTCTCGCTGTGGCCGGAACACCTGCGCACCGCGGAAATGCGCGACTGGCTGGACACCCACGTCCGCCCGGTGCTGGCCACGCTCGATCCCGAGCTGCGCTCCGGCTTCGGCATGGACTTCGGGCGCAGCGGCGACTTGTCGGTGCTGCTGCCGTTCCAGGTCGCCAAGAACCTGCGCCGGCGCTTCGCCTTCGCCCTGGAACTCTCGAACTGCCCGTTCGACCAGCAGCGCGAAGCCCTGTTCTACATCGGCGAACGCCTGCCGCGCCTCTTCGCCGGCAAGCTCGACGCCCGCGGCAATGGCCAGTACCTCGCCGAGAAGGCCGTGCAGAAGTGGGGTCAGGGGCGCATCGAGGCGGTGATGCTCTCGCAAGCCTGGTACCGCGACAACACCGCGCCGTTCAAGGCCGCGCTGGAAGACGGCACCGCCGAACTGGTGCGCGACGCCGACCACCTCGACGATCTGCGCGCTTTTCAGGTCATCAAGGGTATCCCGCTGCTGCCGGACACCCGCACCAAGGGTCAGGACGGCCAGCAACGCCACGGCGACGCCGGCGTGGCCTACCTGCTCGCCTACGCCGCCAGCCGCGCCGAAGGCATCGCCACGACCGAAGGTTTCCAGTCGGCCCCGCGTCGCGGATCGGGTAGCGATGACGACACCGGCAGTACCTCCAGGAGAATGTTGTGAGCAAGATCGTCGACCAATACGGCAAACCCATCGACAAGGGCGCCCTCAAGGAACCGCAGACCGCCCGCGTGTCCAGCCTGCAGAACGAGTACCTGACCAGCAACCTGGACGGATTAACGCCGGCACGCCTGGCGGCGACGCTGCGCAACGCCGACAACGGCGACCTGTGGGCGCAGCACCGCCTGTTCTCCGACATGGAAGAGCGCGATGCGCACCTGGCGGCCGAGATGGGCAAGCGCAAGCTGGCGCTGCTCGGCCTGGACTGGAGTATCGAGCCCCCGCGTAACGCCAGCGCCGCCGAAAAGGCGCACGCCGAGTGGCTGACCGAAGTCCTCACAGATGCCGTCGATCCGATCGAGGATCTGATCCTGGCGCTAATGGACGGCGTCGGCCACGGTTTCGCGCCCGTCGAACTGGAGTGGCGGCGCGACGGCGGCGAGCTGCTGCCGGCCTTCTTCCCGCGCCCCCAGGAGTGGTTCCGTCTCGATTCCACGCGCCGCGAGATCCGCTTGCGCGACATCTCCGCTGACGGGGCCCCGCTGCAGCCGTTCGGCTGGGTCTTCCACACCCACGGCAAGGCCAAGACCGGCTACCTCGGCCGCCTCGGCCTGCACCGCGTGCTGTCCTGGCCGTTCCTGTACAAGGCCTACGCGATCGGCGACTTCGCCGAGTTCCTGGAAACCTTCGGCCTGCCGATCATCCTCGGCAAGTACTTCGCCGGCGCCAGCCAGGAGGAGAAGGCCAGCCTGATGCGCGCCGTCACGGCCCTGGGCCACGACGCCCGCGCCATCATGCCGCAGGACATGGAGCTGGAAGTGCAGAAGATCGTCGGCGGCGGCGACTCGACGCCACACCTGGCGATGGTCGACTGGGCCGAACGGTCGATCTCCAAGACTATTCTCGGCCAGACCATGAGCGCGGAAGCCAAGTCGACAGGCATCGGCTCGGGCAACGCCGACCTGCACAAGGAGGTGCGCCACGACATCCTGCTGGCGGATGCCCGCGAGATCGCCGGCACGCTCATGCGCGATCTGCTCTACCCGCTCATCGCCCTCAACCGCGGCAACATCGACGGCCTGCGCCGTTGCCCGCGCTTCGTCTTCGATACCGGCGAGGCCGAGGACATCAAGCTCTTCGCCGAGGCACTGCCGGAGCTGGTCGGTGTCGGCATGCAGATCCCGGTCGCGTGGGCACACGACAAACTGCGCATTCCCGAGCCGGCCGACGACAAGGAACCGATCCTGCGTATCGCTGCCCCGGCCAACGTGCTGAACCCTGAACTCCGCCCGGAGCCAGGCAAGGCCACGCCGGCGGATAAGGCTGCGCTGGCAGCCCTGTCCGGTGCCGCCCCGTTGGTCCCGGCCCCGGACACCGCCGACCGGTTGCTGCCCGCGCTGGCTGACGCCGCAGGCGCCCAGCTCGCCGGCTGGATCGATGACATCGAGCAGCTGCTGGCCACGGCAGACAGCCTGGAACAGTTCCGCGAAATGCTGCTGGCGCGTTACGCCAGCCTGCCGGCCGAAGAATTGGTCGGCGTAATGGCGGCCGCGCTCAGTGTCATCGACCTGCGCGGCCGCGCTGAAGTGCTGGCCGGAAAATAATGCCTCGCGTTGGAATCGACGGCGGGTTCGATCTGCCCTTCCAGGAGCAGATCACCTTCTTCCGCCAGAAGCTGAACCTGCCCACCGAACGCTGGGACGATATTCGCCACGCCGCGCACGACCGCGCCTTCGTCGTTGCCGGCGCGATGAAGGCGGATCTGTTGGACGATTTGCGCCAGGCCGTCGACAAGGCCATCGCCACCGGCACCACGCTGGCCACCTTCCGCAAGGATTTCCGGCAGATCGTCGGCCGGCACGGCTGGCAGGGCTGGACGGGCGAAGGCAGCAAGGCCGGTTTTGACTGGCGCACCAAGGTCATCTACGAAACCAACCTGCGCAGCAGCCATGCCGCCGCCCGCTGGGCGCAGATGAACGATCCGGCCTTCAAAAAGCTGTTTCCGTACTGGCGTTACATTCACAACGACGGCGTACTGCGCCCGCGGCCGATGCACAAACGCTGGGGCGACATGCGCCTGACCTTGCCCGCGGACGATGCCTTCTGGCAAAGCCATTACCCCCCCAACGGCTGGGGCTGCCGCTGTCGCGTCACCGCCGCGGCCGGTCCGGCCGAGGGCGACAGCACGGCCCCGCCGGAAGGTTGGAACGCCATTTCCCCAGCGACCGGTGCGCCGGCGGGAATCGACAAGGGATGGGGCTATGCGCCTGGGGCGCAGGTCGCTCCGCTGCTGCAGGCGACCGGTCAGAAGATGGAAAAAGCGGCTCGCCCGATCGCGCGCGAGTACTGCGCCACGTTGCGCGGGGCCCCGGTGTTTGAACGCTTCCTGTCCGGTCGCGTGGAAGGGGAGTTCCCGGTCGCCGTGCTCGACGAGGCAACGCAAGCATTGCTCGAAAGCCAGACCTGCGTCGTATCGTTTTCGCAGGCCAGTGCCGCGGAACATGCAGCGCGGCACCCGGAAATCACCGTGGCCGACTATCGAAAGATCCAGCAAATGCTGGATAGCGGCCAGATCTACCGCCAGGGCGATGAGCGGCTTATCTACCTGTGGTCGGATGAAAAGGCCTATCGCGCCGCCATCAAGCGCACCGCCGACGGCGGCAAGAACTACCTGCTGACGCTGTTCCGCAATACCAAAGAAAAACCGCCCAAGGGGGCGGTGCGTATTCGTTGATCCGGGGGCCAAGTTGGCGACCTTGGTTACCTCATCAAGCCTTTCGGCCTGGGCAAGTCAGCCTGATAACCCCCCGGTGATTGCAGTATAGCCCTGCCTCGAGACAAAGACCATGCTCCGCATTTCCGTCGATGACCATGAAGTGTTGGCCCGCCTGGGCCAGCTGATCCGCCGCGGGAAGAACCCGTCGCCCGTGCTGCAAGGCATTGGCGAGGCGCTCGCCGAATCGACCCAGCAACGTTTTCAAACCAGCACCGGGCCGGAGGGCCGGCGCTGGGCGGGAAATTCCGACAGCGTGTTGCGCCGGATACTGCACAGCACGAAAGGCAATTTCACCAAGAAAGGCGGGTTGTCCGCCAAGGGCAGCCGTCGGCTGGCCGGAAAGAAGCCGCTGGTCGATACCGGCGTCCTGGCCGATACCATCCACTACCAGGTTGCGGGCAGCAGCGTCAGCATCGGCACCAACCGCTTTGCCGGCGAAATGGAAAACGGCGCCGCCGTCCACCAGTTCGGCGGACTGGCCGGACGCGGCCGCAACGTAAAAATCCCCGCACGCCCCTTCCTTGGCTTCTCGGCCTCGGACCGCAGCACCACTCTCGATCTGTTGGCGCGATTTCTGGCTCCATGAAAAACCCCGGCGCGGGGCCGGGGCGAAAACCACAGAATCGCGCTCTGGGCGTGTTTTGCATGACTGGGGCGACAAGGGTACCAGATTGGAGAGACCCCCGCGTTAACCCCGCGTTAACTTTCGCCCAATAGGCGCTCTCTCGGGGAGAAGGACGTTTTCTTTTCGGGTTTTCCCAAAAATGCCATCTCCAGCGCCTCGCAGTCGGCATCGCACAGCGCCAGCAATTCGTCCGCCGCCACCATCAGCCGGCCCACCGTCTCCAGTTCACGCAATATCGGCCGGGCCGCCTCGCCGACTGGGATCGCCTGATCGACCGAGAAGACCACCGCGCGCACCGCGCCCAGCCGGCTGGCTAACGAATACAGGACATCGGGGACGTCGGCGCGGCTCATGCGTCACCCCCTTTCGGTGCAGTCAGCGCCAGTGCTGGCGCTTGCAGCAAGTGCCGGCCGACCGCGTCGAGCGCAATCGCCAGCGACTGATTGTTCGAGGCGATCAGGAAGCGCTGCGCCGCGCGTTCCTGCGCCGCGGCCAGCCGTTCCTGCTCGACGGCCAGGTGCCGCGCGGCCACGGCGGCGATCAGTTCCGGGCTGCATTCCGGCTCACCGGACCCGAGCGAGAACTGGTACTTGCCGTGGATCACCAGGCTCGCGGTGGTCCGCGAAATCCCCAGGGCCTTGGCCGTGGCGGCGATGTCGTTGCCGGCCACGAACATCTCCAGCGCAAGGCGTTCTTTTTGCCGCGTCATCTTCAGGCCCGGCAGCACGGGCAGCGGGGCCGGGGGCGCGACCGGCGCCGGGGACGCCTCCAGCGTCTGCGCCGCCCAGGCGCGGAACTGCTTGGCGCGCGCCGTGTTGGCGAAGAAGCCGAGCTTGGTGCAGCCGGTGGCAGAGAAGATGCGAGTTAGACGTGACTTTCCGTCACGGCAACTCAAATTGAGTTGCCGTGTGTCGGTATCGGTGAATTCGTCGGCGTGCCGGTTGTACAGGTTGCGAATTCATTGATCCGCATTGGCCTCGTTGTAGCCGAGGCAGCGGCCAGCCTGTTCGGCGGTCAGCCAGTGCTTGCCGGCGTGGTCAATGATCGAAACGGGGGAACCGAAGAACTCGGCGGTGATGAGGTGCTGCTCAGCCATGATGGCCTCCTTAGGTTAAGTTGATGGCCCCGCTCCGGTTAGTAGCCGGTGCGGGCGGTCGGGCCTCAACTGGGTCCTAAGGAACCCGGCGCTCATTCCCCCGAAGGGTGTTGTATTCGGCGCTCTCGACCCGACCATTGGATGCTTCTGAAACAACAACGCCCACGGGCGTGGGCGGCAGTCGCTGCTGGTCGGTGCAGCTTCCGCCTTAGGTTTAGTGCGGCTGATATTACGCCTGTGCCAAATATCGCGCAAGCGGCGGCATCGACCGGAGCGGGGGCGGCGCGTTAAAATGCCGGCCGACGATTACGGGGAAACCATCATGCCGCACACCTTCAATCTTGAGCGCTTCGAGGAGGCCGCCCGGCAGAACGGCGTCCGTTACTGGATCGCCCACGAGTTCATGACGGCGCTGGGTTATGAGACCTGGTCGTCCTTTCAGAAGGTGATCAACAAGGCGATGGCGTCCTGCGCCGCGCTCAATGTGCAGATACCGGAAGTGTTCATTCCGGGCACCTTTGTTGAAGACGGCAAGGAAGTGGATACCTTCCGGCTGACGCGCTTTGCCTGTTTCCTGGTTACCATGCACGCGGACTCGAAAAAGCCGCAGGTGGCCCAAGCCAAGACGGTCCTGGCCGCAATCGCCGACGCGCTGGTCGAGCAGCAGATCCAGCGCGATGCGCTGGAACGGATCGAGGTGCGCGAGGAACTCAAGGGCGGCGAGTCGATCATGAGCGCGGTGGCGCACCACGCCGGACTGCAGTCCACGGAGTTTGGCATCTTCAAGGATGCGGGTTTTCGCGGCATGTACAACCTGTCGCTACAGCAGTTGGTCGAGCGCAAGGGTGCGCCGGTGGAAAAGGGCCGGACGCTCTACGATTTCATGGGCAAGACGGAACTCGCAGCGAATCTTTTCCGGGTTACGCAGACGGCGGAACGGATCAAGAATGTCGGCGCGTCCGGGGTCAAGCAACTCTCCGCGACAGCGCAGGAAGTCGGGAAAGAGGTGCGCGGCATCATGCTCAAATCGAGTGGCGTGGCGCCGGAGAATCTTCCGCTCGAAGAAGACCTGAAGGCCGTAAAAGGCCGCTTGAAGTCGGCCGCAAAGCAGATGCGCAAGCTCGACGCGCCAAAGAAGGCGGCAGTAAAGAAAAATTGAGGGGGGCTTCGCGGCGCCTTCCCGCCCCGGGCGCCTCAACGCACGGGGAAATACTTGAATGCGCGCTGTGTTGAATTGATCATTGTCCAGTCAACGGCGGGAAGTCGCTCGCGGACAGCGCGTGCGGACTGTTTCAATTGCTCCACGGCCTTGTTCGTGCCCGCTGCCGCGCAGAGCCCGTCTGCGCAGGCGTCGGATAGAATCGCCAGGGCGTCATTCACTTCAGCCATGCTCGAACAGCGGCATGCCTTGATGTAGTTGACCATGACGGTTTGTGCCAGCTCGGCGGCATTCTCTTGAGTGATCATTGAATCCTTCCCCCTGAAAGTGAAGAAAGTATCCCGACGGGGATAGCGCGTCGATACTAAAGCCCTTTAGGTGAGCCCGTTGCGTCAGCCCGGCATCATCAGGGCATGAAACGCAATCGCACAGCCATCAACACCGCCGTCGCCGCCTTGGGCGTTGAGATCGTCGAAGTCGCAGACCTCACGGCCGCGCCGAAGGATTTTCGCCTGTTGCCCGCGGGGTCGTTCAAGTCGAGCGACGGCAGCGGCCGCCCGGTCGAATGCGGCGCCTGGGTGCTCACCGACGAGGACGGCGCCCGCCTGGTCGCCGAGATGGCCGCCCGCGGCTCGGCCCGCGTCATCGACTACGAACACGCCACGCTGCACGCCAAGAAGAACGGCTCGCAGGCACCCGCCGCCGGCTGGTTGAAACGGCTTGAATGGCGGCCCGGCGACGGGTTGTGGGCCATTGGTGTCGAGTGGACGGCGCTGGCCGCGCAACAGGTCGCCGACAAGCAGTATCGCTACGTCTCCCCCGTCTTCACCTACGACGACGAAACCGGCCGCGTCCAGACATTGCTGCACGCCGCCCTGACCAATGACCCCGGCCTGGATGGCCTCACCGATCTTGCGGCCCTGGCCGCCGAACTCTTTCTTTCCCCGCTCAACCCACAGGAGAACTCGATGAACGAGATGCTCAAGAGACTGCTCGCCGCCCTTGGCTTGCAGGAAACCGCAACCGAGGCCGAGGCGCTTTCCGCCGTCGCGGCGCTGAAGACCAACGTCGCCGCGCTGACGGCCCAGGTTGCCACGCCCGATCCGGCGAAGTTCGTGCCAATGGCGACGCTCACCGCGCTCCAGGGCGAAAACGCCGGCCTGGCGTCCAAGGTCGCCGCGCTGCAGGCGGAGCTCGACGGCGGCAAGCTCGACAAGCTGATCGAGGACGCCAAGGCCGCCGGCAAGATCACCCCGGCGACCGAGCCGACGATGCGCGAGATCGGCAAGAAGGATTTCGCCGCGCTCTCGGCGCTGATCGACGCCTCGACGCCAGTGGTCAAGCCGAACGAGACGCAGACGGGCGGCAAGGGTGGCGCCGAAGGCACGGCCGCGCTCTCGGCCGAACAAAAACAGGTGATCGCCGCGCTGGGTATGACGGCCGATCAATTCACCAAAGCCAACAAGGAGGCGTAATTAATGACTGCTCTGACTGCGGCGCGTAACACCAAGGAGCGAATCGGCGAGACGTTCGATTTTCCGATCAAGGCTGCGACGGCCTGTTTTCAAGGCGGCCTGGCTGTCATCGACGCGGGCTACGCCGCCCCCGGCCGTACGGCGACAGGGCTTGTGGCCGCCGGCGTGTTCACTGAAAGCGCCACGGCCGTGGCGGCGGGCGATGCGATCGCGCGGGTCAAGCGCGGCGTCTTCAAGTTCGCCAACTCGGCCTCGACCGACCTGATCGCCCAGGACGACGTCGGCGTCGATTGCTACATCGTCGATGACCAGACCGTAGCCCTGACCAGCGGTTCGAGCACCCGCTCGCGCGCCGGGAAGATTGTCGCCGTCGATGCAGACGGCGTCTGGGTCCAGGTCGGGCTGGGTCTGTAATCAACCTCTCATTACGGAGACATCATGATCATCACTGCCGCTTCGCTCATCGCCCTGCAACAGGGCTTCAACGCCGCGTTCATGCAGGGCTTCGGCTCGGTGACGCCCTCTTGGAATCTGGTCGCCATGCGCGTGCCGTCGTCTGCCGACATCGAGAACTACGGATGGATGAAGGAACTGCCCGGCATGCGCGAGTGGGTTGGCCAGCGCGTCATCCATAATCTGGAATCCGCCGGCGCACAGCTCAAGAACAAGCATTACGAGCACACCATCGGCGTGGACCGCAACCACATCGAAGATGACAAGCTGGGGATCTACGCACCGATGTTCTCGATGCAGGGCGAGATCGTTGCCCGGCATCCGGATGAACTGGTATGGGGCCTGCTACCGACGGGCTTCGCCACCAAGGGGTTCGACGGCCAGTATTTCTTCGATACCGATCACGTCGGTTATACCGCCGCCGGCGCGGAGACCTCCTGGAGCAATACGGGCGGCGGTTCCGGGGCGCCGTGGTTCCTCCTGGATCTGTCGCGCAACTTCATGAAGCCGGTGATCTTCCAGGATCGACGCGCCGCCGAATTCGTCAGCCTCAACAAGTCGAGTGACATGAACGTGTTCATGGACCGCCAGTACCTCTTCGGCGTCGATGCGCGGCACGTCGCTGGCTTCGGCTTTCACCAGTTGGCTTACGGGTCGAAGGCGACACTCGACGCGGCCGCGTTTGCCGCCTCGCGCCTGGCGCTGGAAACGCAGCGCCGCCCGGACGGTTCGCCGTTGCCGGTGCAGGCCACGCACCTGGTGTGCGGGCCGAGTCGCCGCGCCGAGGCCGAAGCGGTGTTGATGAAGGAATACCTGGCGGCTGGAGAGACCAACACCAACTACAAGGCGGTCAATCTGGTCGTTAATCCCTGGCTCGGTTAACCGCGAACGCTTAACCCCAGTCCCTTCCCCGGAGGGGGCTTCATTCAGCGTTTGCCGCATTTGCCTCAGTCACCAGGAGAGATCATGGCTTCCAAGAAAACCGCAGCAAAGACCGCCACAACCCCGACCGAACCCGCGAATACTTCAGCGCCCACCGCTGGGGAAAACGCTGAAGTGTCGGCGACGGGGGCCGCGCAAGCGGCTCCCCACGTCGAGACAGAAAGCGCGCCTCCGGCAACTTCGACCGCAGAGGAGAAGGAATCTCCCCTCGAGGGGGATGAGAAGGCGACGGACGATGGCGCAGCGCAAGGCGACAACCTGGTTGTCACGCATCTGGTCGTGCGCTCGCTGGTTCCCGGTTTCCGCCGCGGCGGGCGCGCCTGGCCGACCGAGGAGGTCAAGGTCTCCGTCGACGAGTTCTCCGACGAGCAGCTCAAGCAGATCATGATGGAGCCGCTGCTCAACGTGTTGCCGGTGGCTGAGTAAATGCCCTATCTGCTCCCTTCCGATCTGCTGGCGCGTTTCGGCGCCGATGAGCTCGCGCAGATCGCCGATTTCAGCGTGCCCCGCGTGGTCACGGGGGGGCTGCTGCAAGCGGCCGTGAACGGCGCGGACATGTCGCCCTGGTCGGCGTCGGACATCGAGGCGGTAACGGCCGTCCTGGCCGCCTTGACGCGGGCGATCGACGATGCGCAGTCGGAGATCGACAGCTACCTATCCAGTCGCTATAGCGTGCCGATGGCCACGCCGTCGGCCGTCATCAAGCGGCTGACCGGGGACATCGCGCGCTACTGTCTTTGCGGCGACATTGCGACGGAAACGGTGCAGAAGCGCTATGACGCGGCCGTGGCCTTCCTGCGCAACGTCGCGGCCGGCAAGGCGGCGCTCGGCATCGAGGCAGAAACGCCGGCGCCCACCGGCGGGATTGTTGAAATCAGCACCTCGGCCAAGGTGTTCGGTCGCTCGGATCGGGGCTTGTGATGCTGCGCCAGGCCGAGTCTGAGTTGCTGACGCTGTTTCGCGGTTCCGCGCTGGCGAGCCGGTTGCGCACCATCGGCCCCTTGCCGGAGCTGGCGGAAGCGGATCTGGTCCGTCATTTTTCCCTGGAAGCGCCCGCACTGTATGTCGATAGCGCACCGTTTCGCATGATCGAGCCGGGCCTGGCCGAACTGCGCTTCGAAATCCTGTTGCTGGCTCGGCAAACCCGCGACATCGCCGAGGGGAAACGTGGCGACGGCGTGGCCATCGGCCTTTATGACCTGGTGGATTCCTGCCTGTCGCTGATTGATGGCGCGATCACCGCCAGCTGCGGCTGGCGCGCCGTGTCCGTCGATTTCTTGCGCGATCCGGCCTTCTTCAAGGCAGGCTTCGTACCGGCGTCGATCGTCCTCGGCGGAAGGGTGCGAGTCGATGCCCCGGTCTCGGAATCCGACCTCGCCGACTTCAAGACCTTCGCCGCCGATTACGACGTCGATCCTCACCAGGCGGCGAGCGAGCACAACAAGTGGCTGCAGGAGCCGCCGGATCACAGCACGTCGACGCCTGAACTCTCCGATCAACTCACCCTGCAGGAGTAAAAAAGTATGGGAAAAGTATTCGCCACGCCTAAAGCAGGCGTCCTCGTTCGCCACGAAAACGGCAAACAACTCAACCCCGCCGGCGAGCCGGTGGATCGCAACAGCTACTGGCTGCGCCGCGAGCGCGACGGCGACGTGACGCTGACCGACACGGCGGCCATCACGGTTGAAGAACCGGCAGCGCCCGCCAAGAAGACCGCCAAGGCCTGAGCCGCCCTTTCACTGATCACCGGAGCCCACTATGCCCGACAACATTACCTTCCTGACCATCCCGACCGACTGGCGGGTGCCCGGCCAGTACATCGAGATCGACCATACCAAGGCCGTGCGCGGCCTGCCCGGGATGGCCCGGCGCATCCTGCTGCTCGGCCAGCGCCTGGCCACCGGCACCGTCGCCGCCGGTCTGCTGACCCGCGTTACCCGCAAGGAAGACGGCGTTAATTTCTTCGGCCGCGGTTCGATGCTGGCGCAGATGATCACGGCGGCGATCAAGGTCAATCCCTACACCGAGATGTGGGCGCTGGCGCTCGACGATCTGGTTGCCGGCGTGGCTTCGACCTACACCGTCACGGTCACCGGCACGCCGACCGAGGCCGGCACGCCTTTCTTGTACATCGGCGGCAAGCGCCTCGCCATCGGCATCTCCATCGGCCAGACGCCGACCGAGATCGCCACGGCGATTGCCGCGGCGGTCAATGCGGATCTCGATCTGCCGGTGACTGCCGCCGCGGTGGCTGGCGTGGTTACCCTGACGGCGCGGCACAAGGGAGCGGAGACGGCCGGCATCGATGTGCGCTGGAACTACTACAGCGGTGAGACGATGCCCGCCGGCATTACTGCCGCGATCGCCGCCGGCGTCGTCGGGTCCGGCAATCCGGATGTGCTCACCGCGATCGCGGCGATGAGCACCGGCGCCTACTACAGCATCGTCATGCCCTGGTCGGATACGGCCAACATGACGGCGATGGAAACCGAGTTGCAGAGCCGCTGGGGCGGCATGGACATGCGCGCCGGGCACGTGTTCACCTTTACCGCCGGCACCGCCGCCGGGTTGTCGACCTACGGTTCCGCCCGAAACAGTCCGCACAGCACGGTGTTCGGCCTTAACAAGTCGCCGTCGCTTCCCTGGGTGATCGCCGCGCAGGCCGCTGCCGGTGTTGAATTCCGCGGCAGCAACGATCCGGCCGTGCCGTTCCGCGGCATCGCGCTGCCGGACGTCCTGGCGCCCGCCGAGGCCGACCGGCTGACGATGACCGAGCGCAACCTGGTGCTGCACGACGGGATCTCGACGATCATCTTCGACGAATCCGGCGCGGCGATCGTCGAGCAGGTGGTGACCACCTACCAGACCAACAGCTTCGGCATGGACGATCGCTCGCTGCTGAAGCTGAACACCAAGTGGACGGTCGATTACATGCGCTACATCTTCCGCTACGCGGTGGCGCGCGATTATCCGGCGCACAAGCTGGCCGGCGACGACGTCCTGGAGCGGATCGCCGCGGGGCAGAAGATTGCCACGCCGCGGCTGATCAAGAACACGCTGATCGCCGCCGCGGCCCAGCTCGAATACGTCGGCCTGCTGGAGGATCTCGACGACTTCAAGGAAAACATCCAGGTGCTGCGCTCCGAAGCCGACGAGTGCCGCGTCAATGCCGTGCTGCCGCCGAACGTGGTCAATCAGTTCGACGTCTTCGCCGCTGCCGTTCAATTCATTCTGTGAGGTAAGACATGGGACACAACACGGGACGCGCCTTTGTCACCGTCGCTGGCAAACGCCTGGCGACAAAGGAAGGCGCCAAGCTGGGCTTCGGCAATATGGAGCGCACCGCCAACATGGGCGACGCGGGGGTGCTTGGTTATACGGAAAAGCCATCGGTTCCGTATGTCGAATGCACCATCGCGCACGACGCCAACACCTCGTTGCAGGAACTGGCAGACATGACTGACGTGCCGGTGTTGTTCGACACCGACACCAAGAAGAGTTTTGTGCTGCGCAATGCTTGGTGCGCCAAGGCGCTGGAAATGGACAAGGGCGATATTGCAGTGCGTTTCGAAGCCATGTCCTGCGAGGAGGTCTGACGTGTCCGGAAAACTCCATCCACTGGGCTTCGTCTGCAAGGACGGTCGGATCATCGGCCCCCTCCGGCACGGCATGACGATCGAAGGCAACTTGCATAAAACCTTCGAATTGCGCGAGGCGACCGTCGACGACATTCTCGACGCTGAGACTGAGGCCGACGTCACCAAGCCGCTCAATTTCAACGCGCAGTTGATGGTACGTCAGCTCCTGCGTGTGGGCTCCTATGAAGGTCCGTTCACTCTGAACATGATCCGCCGCCTGAAGCCCGTTGATTGGCGGATTCTTCGCGCGGCCCAGTCGGAGGTCGACGACATGGGGGAAGGCGAACCGGCAAGCGAAGCGGCCTCCTGAACCAGGTGCTCCTGCTTGCCATGAAAACGGGTTGGAGCCGGAGCGAAATCCTCGCTTTGGCTCCCGCCGAATTCAACCACTACATCAACGTCATCGTCACCGCCAAGACTGATCCATGAGTAATCGCGATCTTTCCCTCGCCCTGCGCCTCTACGCCGACTCGGCCCGCTTCGTCGCCGGATTGACCCAGGCCGAGGGACGGACGCAGCGCTTTGTCGGCGGTGTAAAACGCGAGTTCGAGTCGCTAAAGGGCGCGCTGTCCAGCTTGCAGGGACAACTGGCCACCCTGGGCGTTAGTGTCGGCGCCGTCGCCACACTGGCGCAATCGGCACGCATGGACAAGGGGTTGACACAGATCGGCCAGACGGCTGGGATGTCTCGGGCTGAAGTCGATAAGCTGCGTCAGGAACTGTTCCGTATGGCCGGAGAAACAGGCCAGAACGTGGACGATTTGCAGAGCGGCTTCAATAGAGCTGTACAGGCAGGGCTGAATTTCAAACAGGCGTTGCCGGTCATTGATAGTGTAAACACGGCTGTTGCAGTAACTGGCGCGAGTGCGGATACGCTGGCCAGTGGTCTTACGGTGGCAGCAACCGCCTTTCAGTTTGATTTGTCGAAACCCAACCAGGCGTTGACGCTCCTCGACAAGATGACCGTCGCCGGCCGACTGGGGAATGCCGAACTTGAAAATCTGTCGAGCATCTTTGCGCGCGTTGGAGTGAACGCTTCCTCAGCTGGATTCAGCTTCGATAAAACGCTCGCGTTCATTGAAGGATTATCACAAGTTGAGATGCAGCCGGAACGGCTCGCAACTCTGGTCGATTCGACGATGCGCTTGTTCACTAATCAGGCGTATCGTGACGCCGCGCAGAAAGCGACCGGCGTCAACTTCAACGACAAGTCAGGCAAGCATCGCGACCCGATTGAAGTGCTGAAGGAAATCAAGGCCAAGTACGACAAGCTGAAGACGGACGCACAACGCGACGCGGCAATCAATATGGCGTTCGGAAAGGCCGACCTCGATACGATCAAGGGAATGCGTACGCTGCTCGGTACCGACCTGTTGAATAAAATTGGCGGCGAGTTCTCTACGGCAATAACGAACGCATCAGGTGCGCTGCAGGCCGATTTGCCAGCCGCGATTAATAACGCGTCTGACGCGACTGGACGGCTGCAGGCCAACCTGCGCAAAGCCGCCGATGCCTTTGTGTCACCGATCAATGAGACCTATACGAACCTCGTCAAGTGGGGGCTCGACAAGAAGGAAAATGGCGGGCTCGGCCTCGATGGCAATGATCTCCTCGTTGGCGGCGCGGCCGGTGCGCTCGGTATTTTTGGTGCAGCGCGTTACGGCGGCAAGGCGATCGGTGCGTTGGCAAAGCGTTTTGGTGGGACGGCCGCCGGTGTCGCTGAAGGCAAGGCGTTGGAGGCCGCCGCCGGGGTCACCCCGGTTTTTGTGGTCAATTGGCCAGCGACAATGGGGGGCAGTGTGGCCGATCTCGCTGGGGCAGTTGGTGGCGGCGGGATTGCGGCAAATGCCGGAAAGGTTGCGGGTCGGGCGAAAACGTTGGCGGTGTTGGCGGGCGGCTTGCCGTTGTCCGCCTGGGGAACGACAGCTGCAGGACTTGGAATGGCCGCGGCGGGAGTTTCGGCAGCGGGCGCGGTGGGTTACGGTGCGGGATCGCTTGTTAACTGGGGTGGGGAAAAGCTGGCGAAGGGAACCCGCATGGAGGGCTGGGGGACCGACGTGATCGGTGGATCGATCGCCCGTGTACTCGCCGTCTTCGGTAACGAGGAAGCGCGCCGTGCCATCGAGATGACCGAGAAGTTGCGCCAGGCAGAAGTGGGGGGCGAGATCCGCGTACGTATCGATCAGGACGGCCGCTTGTCGTCGGTGTCCGGAATCACGGTCAATCCGCGTATTCCGATCAATGTCGACGCCGGTCTCACGATGATGGATTGACGTCTCGATGAGCAAATACATCGCCCCCTGGCGCCGCAGCCTGCGCCCCGCCTCGTTCCGTGGCGTACCGTTCAGCGTCAAATCCAACCAGACGCAGGTCGGCCGGCGGGTGGCGCTGCATGAATACCCGCAGCGCGACGACGCCTATCCCGAGGATCTGGGTCTTAAGGCAGACCAATTCTCCATTGAAGCGATCATCATCGGTCCGGACTACATGCCGGCCCGCGATGCGCTGATCGCCGCGCTGAAGCAGCCCGGCGCCGGTGTGCTGGTGCATCCGTACTACGGCCGGCGCACCGTCACGCTGGTCAGCCCGGCGCGGATCTCCGAGTCGCCGGAGGAAGGCGGCCTGGCGCGCTTCTCCCTGGATTTTGTCGAGGCCGGCGAGAACGCCGAGCCGTCGGCGCGCGAGGATACGCAGGATGCCGTGGAGAGTGCGGCCGATGCGGCGAACACGGCGATCGCCGAGGACTTCGCGGTTGAGTACTCCCTCGATGAGGTGGCCGACTTCGTCGAGGCCGGCGCCCTTGATATGGCCAAGAATGCGATGACCGCCCTCGAGGCGGCCCGCAAGAATCTCGTCCCGGACCTTTCGATTCTTTCGGACTACACGGCGGCGGTGAGCGGCGTGGTGGGCAGCCTGTCCAGCCTGATCCGCGCCCCGGCCGCCTATGCACAGGGCGTGCTTGGATTGATCGGTTCGCTGAAGGCACTGGCCCAGAGCCCGTCTACGGCGCTGCTCTCCTACCGCAAGCTGTTTTCCTACGGCGGCGAGTATCCGTCGGTGTCGGCGACCACGCCGGCGCGCCAGCGCCAGGCGGCCAACCAGGCGGCCCAAGCCGCGCTGACCCGCCGGGCCGCGCTGATCGAAGGCGCGCGCGTGGCCAGCCGCGCCGAGTTCGCGACGTACGACCAGGCCGTGGCCATGCGCGACGATCTGGCCGATCGCCTGGATGACGAAGCCGCCGGCATCGTGCCGACGGCCGCCGATCCGCAGGCCGTCTCCGAGGACGTCTATCAAGCGCTGACCGCGTTGCGTGTCGCCTTGGTGCGCGACCTGACCGCCCGTTCGATCAATGCGCCACGCGTCGGGTCGGCGACGCTGCCGGCGACCGTGCCGGCACTGGTGGCGGCCTATGCCATCCACGGCGACGCGACGCGGGCCGATGAACTGATCGCCCGCAACGGCCGGTTGATCCGCCATCCGGGCTTCGTGCCGGGCGGCACGGCGCTGGAAATCATCACCGGGTGAGTTTTAAAGCCCTTTAGTTGGGTTGGCGGGAGGTTGCCGGTAGCCTCCTTGCATGGCTTCGACTTCCTCTTCCGGCATTGCCGAACTCAAGATCAACGGCGTCTATTACGGCGGTTGGAAGTCCGTGCGCGTGTCGCGCTCGATCGAGCAGATGGCCGGCACCTTCGAGCTGGAGATCACCGAGCGCTGGCCGGGGGAGCCGCAGGCCACGCCCATCCGTCCCGGGCAGTTTTGCCAGGTGTTTCTCGATGGCGAAGTGGTGATCACCGGCTGGGTGGATGTCGTCTCGCCGGACTACGACGCCGAGAAGCACACGATCCGCGTCTCGGGCCGCGACAAGACGGCCGACCTGGTTGATTGCTCCGCCATCCACAAGAGCGGGCAGTGGCACAACGTCAAGATCGAGCAGCTGGCCACCGACCTGCTGAAGGAATACGGCATCAGCCTGGTGGTCGAGGCGGACACGGGTAAGGCGTTTTCTTCCTGGAATATTCAAGAGGGCGAAACCGTCTTCGACTGTCTGGAACGCGCGGCCCGCATGCGCGCCCTGCTGCTGACCAGCAATCCGTCCGGCGATCTGGTGATTACCCGCGCCGGCAAGGATATCGCCGGTGTCTCCCTGGTCGAGGGGAAGAACATCAAGGCGGCACGCGCGGAGTTCTCCTGGAAGGAGCGTTTCTCCGCCTACGCCGCCAAGGGTTACGGCAAGCTCGGCCCTAACGGCGAGACGGAACATGCGGCCCCGGCGGCGTCGGTGGCGGATGAGATCATCACCAGGCATCGCCCGTTGATCGTGCTGGCCGAGAGTCATGGCGAGAACACCTCGCTGCGCGATCGCGCCGAGTGGGAACGCAATGTCCGGCGCGGCCGCAGTGTGCGCGGGTCGATCACGGTGCAGGGCTGGAAGCGTCCCGATGGGGCGTTGTGGCAGCCGAACCTGCTGGTACCGGTGACCTCGCCGCTGCTCTGGCTGTCGAATCCCGCCGAGCTGCTGATCGTCGGCTGTGTGTACTCGCTCGATGATCGCCAGGGCACGCTGACCGAGCTGGCGATCGCCCGGCCGGAATCCTTCCAGCTCCTCGAGGGCGTGGCCCAGTCGAAGTTGTTCGGCAAGCTGCGCACCAAGGAACAGCGCGAGAAGCGCGAGAAGGTGAAAGACTGGAGCTTCCTCTGATGGACGTCCGGACGTCCCTCTCCCGCATGCTGGCCCCGCTTAATCGGCGGGTGCGCCTGATGGTCGCCCGGGCCGTGGTCACGGCGATCAGTGATGCCGGGAAGATCCCGGCGGTGCAGGTGAAACTGCTCGACGGGGAAGTCCGCGAAGGCATTGAACTGCTGCATCAGCACGGTTTTTTCTCGCGCCCGCGCCTCAAGCCGGAGGGGGTGTATTTCTCGGTGGGCGGCGATCGCGACCACGGGGTGATGGTGGCCACCGCTGATCGCGGATCAGGCCGTCCGGATCTCGCCGCGGGGGAGACCGTGGTTTATACCGACGAGGACACGGCCAGCGACGGGCATCGCATCCATTTCAAGAACGGCCGGCAGATCGAGATCGTTGCCGGCGAGTCGAAGATCGTCCTGACGCCCGAGGGCATCACGATCACCGCGCCGGCGTTCGACCTGGTAAAGGCGGCCTGATATGCACGGAATCTCGCGTATTGGCATCGACACCGCCGGCGGCGTCATCATCGGTGCGCTACAGGATTTCGTGCGCGTCGAGGGCGCGCTGTGGTCGGTCCTGGGCGATCCGGTGGCGGGTCATGGCGACGTGCCGCACGCGGCCCCGGTCATGGCCCAGGGCAGTTCGTTTGTGCGCATCAACGGCATTCCGGTTTGTCGCGAAGGCCATCTGGCCAGCTGTGGCCATGCGGCGACCGGCAGCGCGGCCATGAGGATCAGCGAATGACCGACTTGCGCACGGTCTTCATCGACCTGGAACACGGCATTGATCTGGCGCTGGAGAACGCGCTGCTCGCGTCGGATGATGGCCTGGAGACGGCGGTTATCCTCTCGCTGTTCTCGGATGCCCGCGCCAAGGATGATGACGTGCTGCCGCTCGGCCAGACCGACCGCCGCGGCTGGTGGGCCGATGCTTGGCCGTCAGTCGATGATGATCGTTTTGGCAGCCGCTTGTGGCTGTTGCGTGCCGCCAAGCAGTTGCAGCAGGCGCTGAATGATGCCAAGGAATACGCTGAGGAGGCGCTGGCTTGGCTGGTGGAGGATGGCGCGGCCAAGGCCGTTGAGGTCGAGACCTTTATTCCCCGTGATGAAGTCATGGGGATGATCGTCCGCATCACCCGGCCGGACGGGACGCTGACCCCGATCCGCTTTGAAACCTTGTGGAACGCGATGTGACATGCCTTTTAATCGTCCCGATCTTCCGACCCTGATCGAACGCGCCGTCGCCGATCTCGAAAGCCGCCTGCCCGGGGCCGATGCCCGCCTGCGCCGCTCGAACCTCAATGTTCTGGCCCGCGTCCACGCCGGCGCGACGCACGGCCTGTACGGCTATCTCGATTGGCTGGCCAAGCAGATCCTGCCCGACACGGCTGACGCCGAGATCCTTGAACGCCACGCCAATATCTGGCTGGCCGCCGGGCGCGTTCCCGTGGCTTATGCCAGCGGCCAGGCGACGGTCACCGGCACGAACGGCGCGGTGATTCCTGCTGGCACGGTATTCAAACGCGCCGACGGCGCGGCATACGCCGTTGAAACCGAGGTGACGATCGCCGCCGGTACCGCCATCGTGACGATCGTCGCTGAGGTCGCCGGCCAGGCTGGGAACGCGGACGCCGGCAGCGCCTTGACGCTGGATTCCCCGATCGCTGGCGTTAATGCGGCCGCAACAGTAACGGCGGGCGCCCTGACTGGCGGCGCCGACGTCGAAGACGACGACAGCCTGCGCGCGCGCCTGCTCGAGCGCATTCAGCAACCACCGATGGGCGGCTCGAAAGCTGATTATGTGGCGTGGGCCAAGGAAGTGCCCGGCGTTACCCGCGCCTGGTGCTACCCGGAGGAACAAGGCGACGGCACGGTAACCGTTCGGTTCGTGCGCGACAACGACGCCAGTCTGATCCCGGATGCCAACGAAGTGGCCGCGGTGCAGGCGTACATCGACGAACTCCGCCCGGTCGCGGCGGAATTGTTCGTCGTAGCACCAGTGGCCGCGCCGATCGCCTTCCAGATTCACCTGGTGCCGGCGACCGCCAGCGTTAAAGCGGCAGTGGAAGCCAGCCTGCGCGATCTACTGTTGCGTGAAGCTGAGCCGGAAGGCGGTTACGGAGAAGGAAAGATTCTCGTCTCGCACATGCGCGAGGCGATCTCGCTCGCCGCCGGCGAGACGGATCACCAACTAGTGTCACCCGCCGCTGATGTCACGCCGACCGTCGGCCAGATGGCTACCTTCGGGAGCATCGCATGGGTATGACCGCCGACGCCTACCGGGAACAACTCCAGGCTTTGCTCCCCTTGGGGGATGCCTGGCCGCGCCGCCCCGACGCGCTGCTCACCAAGCTGCTCGCGGCCCTGGCCGAAGAACTGGCGCGCGTCGATGCGCGCTCTGACCAACTGCTCAGCGAAGCTCTCCCGGCCGCCGCCCTCGAGCTGCTCTCCGACTGGGAACGCGTCGCCGGCCTGCCCGACGCCTGCAGCGCCGAACTGGCCACCACGTTCGCCGAGCGCCGGCAGAACGTCGTGTCCGTGCTCACGCAACAGGGCGGCGCCAGCCGCGCGTGGTTTATCGCCTTCGCTGCGCGCCTCGGTTACGAGATCGAGATCGATGAGTTCCGACCGTTCATCACCGGCTTGAGCAAGTGCGGTGACGTGCTGAATGGTGGCCATTCGGTCCGCCACACCTGGCGCGTCCGCGTTTCCGGAGCGCGCTACACACCTTTCCGCGCCGGCGCGAGCCAATGCGGCGACCTGCTCGGAAAGATCACCCGCGCCGAGGATCTGGAATGCCGATTGAAGCGCCTGAAACAGGCCCACACCAATCTCATTATTTCTTACGAAGGAGCGTAAATGCAATACGTCCCCCCAGTCGGCGGCGCCGATAATGATCCTTACATCGACGGTAACCCGTCGTCGGGTGTTGAAGGAAGTGCAGTGCCTGCGGCGGCGATTGAGCATCCGATGCGCGAGATCGAGGCAGTTATTGTCGCGGCTGGATTGACGCCGGATGAGTCGCAGCTGGATCAATTATTAAGAGCGATTACCAAGGTTAAGGGTGTCCAGCGCTTCACCTCGAACGGCAGCTTCACTGTTCCGGCCGGCGTAACGACTATTTACGTTTCCGCCTGTGCTGGCGGCGGTGGTGGTGGTGGTAATGCCACCGTGGGAGATCCGAACATTATTTCCGGCGCGGGTGGTGGCGGCGCTGGCCAGTCGATCATCTGTCAGGAATATGCCGTGACACCTGGTGAAGTGATTCCCATCACAATCGGCGCAGGCGGAACGGCGGGCGCAGTGAATACTGTAGGCGGCGCGGGGGGGAACACCGTCGTCGGGGTGTTCGTCACGCTGACCGGTGGCTCCGGCGGTGGCGCCGGTAATGCATCGGAATATAGCGTTTATACGGCTGGCGCCGTCGGTGGTGTGGGATATCCGGCGGGGTTTAATGGCCAGGATACTGGGCCCGTGGGGCAGGGGGCATCGAGTGGCATGGGAGCTTCCTCGATATTTGGTACCGGAGGGCCCTCGGTTCGGGGGCAGCAGACTGGAAACGCCCAGTTTCAAGGGGTGGGGGGCAGCGGGCACGGTTCTGGCGGCTCGGGTGCTGGTGGGGTGTATGCGGCCGGCCTCAACACGACATTGACTTCAGCCGGTGCTACCGGTGGGGCTGGTGCTCCAGGTCTGGTCATCATCGAGTATTGATTAGGGGTTTCAGAATGAACAACACTAAATTCGCGTATTTTGACCCGTCGAACGGCCGCATCCTGCAATGGATCGACACCGACGTGATGGCCTACATCCTGCCGGATGCTTCGATGCTCCATGCCTGCTCCGATGCGGAGTGGGGTCTGCGTAGCCAAGACCATATGATGGTCAAGGACGGCGCGGTCGCCCCGTATGTCGCGCCAGCCCCTGACATTGCGCAGATCAAAGCGGCTAAGTGGGAAGCTATTAAGGCCGAGCGCGACCGCCGTCAACTTGAGGGTGGCGTCAAGGTTGGTGATCACTGGTATCTCTCGACCGAGCGAGCGGTTGGTGAATACAACAGCCTGATCAACGCATCTCAGGGGATGTCGGATAGCGCAGTCTTGCGCGTCGGTTGGCGGACGATGGATGGCGCCAGAGTCGATATGACTCCCGCGCTGGCCCGCCAGATCCTGCTCGCAGGCATTGCACAACGCTGCGCGATAGACGATGCCGCGTTGACTCATAAGACGGCGATGGACAACGCTGCTGATCCGTCCGTCTACAACTTTAAGGCCGACTGGCCGCCGATATTCTCCGACGAGCCGAAGCTATGATCGGGTTGATTCTCCGCGTCCTTTTGATCTGGTCGCTTCCGATCTGCGCTGCGGTAGTTGGGGTTGTCTTGGTTATCCTGACACGGCGGGTTACCCCTATCGTGTCCTGGTGGCTTAAATCGACCGCGGTGTTCCTGAGTGGGTTGCCAGTGACGGCCATCGGCCTGGTTATGGTCGCGATCGGCATCCCCTTCCGGACTGATCATGTTGAAACGGCGCGACCATTCTCCGACCCCTCGTTTCTAGCGATGTGGATCTGGGCCGCTGTGCGAAATCCCGCGAACTACTGGAGCCGGAATATCACGGGCTGCGATGTGACCGGCAGCACAGTTGACGTGCTTTACGGTCCGGACCTGATTGACGAGTCGCACCCTGGCCTACATATGCTCAGTGGCCACTGATGCGCGCGGTCGAGGCTTCCCTGTCGTTGAATTCTGCTACCTGTGGCCTTTCAAGCCAACGCGTGGCGTACTGGGTAGGTTTGGTTGGAAAGTGAAGACCGCTCACGCTGGAACCACCCCCGACAGCCCACCGCAGGACCGACTCAAGGGGTCTGTTTACAGGTTGTCGCTCTGGAAGGATTTAGGCGTTTAGGCTGGTTGATAGCAGCTGCGTTAATTCGTAAATAGATTTCTTCTGCTGTAACGGCCGTGCGGTGTCAAATATCACGCGAATCAATGCCAAATATCGCGCCGCGCTACAAGCACCGCAGGAATTTCGTAATAAAGCGTTACACTCAAGCACACACCCCCTGCAATAAAGCGACATACACGCGGCGCTCGAATCAATAGACTTTCTCGCATAGAAACAAAGTTTATTTACGAGAAAGGAAACACCATGTCCACGATCGCCGAGTTCGCCACCGTAATAACCTTGGTAGTCATCGTTCTTGCGCCCAGGCTGATCGATCTGTATCTGAACAGCAGCGACGAATCAAGCCGCGCCTAACGTTCATTGCGCGATTTCGCGCCACCCCATACGATGAAACTTGCTAAACAGCTTTCTCGCTGACTGAAGGGTCAGACACCACCGGCAAAGCCGGTGGCTTGAGATTGTGAGCGCCTCAAAGGCGCCCAAGAAACCTACCCCACGGCGAGCTTCATTTGGTCGTAACGCTCGTCTTTCTCTTCCTAGTTTCGGATGTACGCGCGAACCATGTGCTCGTCCAGCCCCACCGTAGAAACGAAGCACCCTCGGGCCCAGAAATGCTCGCCGGTGAAGTTCTTTTGCCGCCCGCCGAATTTCCGCGCAATCTGGATCGCGCTCTTCCCCTTCAAATATCCGACCACGTTCGAGACCGCGTACTTCGGCGGAATGCTCAAGCACATATGCACATGGACGCCCATCATGTGCCCCTCCACGATCTTCGACTCCTTGTGCGAAGCCAATTCGTGAAACATCTCCCCAAAGTTACGACGCAGCACCCCGAAAACCCGCTTCTTGCGACGCTTCGGTATAAAAACCACGTGATATTTGCAGTCCCACGCCGTGTGGCTCAAACTTTCAAACTTGTCCATCTGGTTTCTTCCTTTCATGTGCTTGGCGGCTCACGATGGGAAGTTTCTTCGATGGACAACCCCGAATACGTCAAACTTTTACTGCCTCCCCGGCAAAGCCGGGGGAACTCCTTTGGTTGTTAGAGGCACCAGGGGTGGTGCTTGGCCAAAGCAAATGAGTCGGCTGTTTTTCGCTCTTTTTGATTTGCATCGCGTCGTTACGGTCAGCGATGATTTTTTGCGCCCGAAATTCGGGGTGTTTCACGTTAACCGATTTAACCAAGGCTACGCGGTATTGCAACCAGCAGACAGGCCGCGAGCCCCAAAATAAACTCAACGAACGGTGAGCCGGTCACCACCAAAAAGCCGAAGAATCAAGCTCTGACTCACATCGGCACCAAGGCGTTTTGCAAAGCGCTCAGCGATATTCTCTTTTACCGAGTAATCAAGGATGTTTTCTTCCTTGATAACCTCCCGAGCGACCGAATCGACCGTACCGAAATCATCGGCCAAGCCCATCTTCACGCTTTGCGCACCGGTCCACATCAGCCCTGAAAACATCTCGGGAGTTTCCTTGAGGCGCCCGCTCCGCCCTTTGCGGACAATGTCGATGAACTGCTGATGAATCTCTTCCAGCAGAATCTGTGCGTGCTGTTTCTGGGCGAAATCCTGAGGAGAAAACGGGTCAAGAAATCCCTTGTTCTGACCAGCGGTCAAGAGACGCCGCTCGATCCCGACTTTTTCCATCGCTTCGGTAAAACCAAATCCATCCATCAACACACCGATGGAACCGACGATACTTGCTTTATCCACGTAGATCTTGTCGGCAGCGGAGGCGATGTAATACCCCCCGGAGGCACACATATCCTCCACTACGGCGTAAAGGGGAATATCCGGATGCTTGGTACGCAATCGCCGTATTTCGTCGTAAACGATCCCTGACTGCACGGGACTGCCGCCAGGACTGTTGATGCGCATGATCACTCCCGCAGTCCCCTTGCTTTCGAAGGCCGCCTGGAGCGCACCGTTTATTTTGTCCGCATTTGAGTCACTATTCGCGGCAATCGAGCCCTCCACGTTGACCAAGGCCGTGTGCTTGCTTTCGACCAATTTCTCGCCGCCCCCCCACCCGACAGCAAGCACAAGAATGGCGACCAAGTAGATCAATCCAGCCAGCTTAAAGAAAATTCCCCAGCGACGTTTCGCACGCTGTTCTTTCAGCGACGCGAGAGCAAGCTTTTCAAGGACTTCCCGCTCCCAATTCGGCCCGTTGCCCGATGTATCCACGTTAGTTCCGATCTCTGCGCAGTCTTCCATTAACCAGCTGACAAAAACACAACGCCCGGATCGTCAGAGCACGCCCCCAGGTATTCGAGCGAACCATTGGCGAAGTTCCCCAACGCTTTCCAGGCACCCCAGAGGATTCAGACTTCGCAGCGATTCTCCGGAGTGCGCCCCATAACAGACCCCCAATCCGTTAACCCGCGCATTGATAGCCATCTGCAGGTCATGCGTCGTGTCACCGATCATCAAGGTTCTCGCCTCTTCAACACCGTACTCGGCCATCAACTCTACGAGCATTTGGGGGTGAGGCTTTGAAAAGCACTCATCAGCACATCGCGAGGACGAAAAGTAACGCCCGAGTCCGGAACTGGCAAGCGCCCGATCCAGGCCTTTCCGACTTTTTCCCGTAGCGACGGCGAGCGCATAACCCGATACAGACAATTCCTCGATCATGTCCGCAACCCCCTCGAACAGTCTGATGTCCTGATCGCTGGAAAGATAATGATGGCGGTATCGTTCGACCAACAATGGCAAATGCTCTTCCGGCAAATCGGGGGCGATGTAGCGTAACGCCTCGGACAACCCCAAGCCAATCACATGACTGGCCTGATTCTCGGACGGCTCGACCAACCCCAGATCGCGGCAAGCCGCCTGAATCGAGCGAACGATCGAAGCTGTTGAATCGAACAACGTCCCGTCCCAATCGAACACAAGCAAATCAAATTTTCTGTCCATAATCCTGACACTCATTTTGTGACAACGCTTTCAAAAAGTCGCGCAACGCTGTCGGCAATGGCGCCTCCAGCATCATTGCCGTAGCGCTCGCCGGATGAGGAAACGTCATTTTCCATGCATGCAGGAACATGCGTCTCAACCCTTCTTTCTGGAGCGCTTTGTTTAATGCGAAATCACCGTATTTGTCATCCCCGGCGATCGGGAAGCCAAGATGAGCACAGTGCACCCTGATTTGATGGGTGCGCCCGGTTTTCAATTCGGCTTCCAAAAGGCTGAAACGTTCCCAGCGCGCAACCAATCGAAAAACGGTATACGAGGGCTTGCCCTCCTCTGAAACCCGAACCCGGCGTTCTCCAGATTCCGTAAGGTATTTGAACAGAGGGAGTTTGACGTGTCGGACAGGATCAGGCCACCGCCCCTTGACCAGCAAAAAGTAGCGCTTGTCGGCCCCACGTGCGCTCCCTCCTCCATCACGAAACATCTCGTGCAGCGCCTTGAGCGCCGAACGCTTCTTTCCGATCAGCAACAAGCCGGAAGTTTCGCGATCGAGGCGATGAGCCAGTTCCAGAAAACGCGCAAGCGGCCGCTGTCTGCGCAACGCCTCGATCACGCCAAAACTGACCCCGCTCCCGCCATGAACGGCGACGCCTGCCGGCTTATCGATCACCAGCAAAGCGTCATCCTCGAAGAGGACCGGCAAGTCGGTCTTCATTTCCGCGCCGGCGACAATTTCTTCACGCTTCGTGGCGACACGGATTGGGGGCACGCGCAGAATATCGCTCCCGGAAACGCGGGAGGACGCGTCAACGCGCCGACCATTCAATCTGACTTCACCACTGCGGATAATCCGGTAAATGTGGCTTTTGGGCACGCCTTTGCAGACGCGTAGCAGGTAGTTATCAAGACGCTGTCCGCTATCTTCTTCCGATACTACGAGCTGAGTGACATTGTCTTTGCTTACTTCGGCCAATTTGAATATACTGATCGCGATTTGCGTCTCGGGTTGAAAGAGGCGCTGACCCGTGAGACCTTCAAGCGGCGCCGATTCTCTTGTAATTGCGACGCACATTCCGGCAGGCTTCAGCAGCTTCTCTTGCACCACCTTGTGCAGGATCGATCTGCGCAGATCACCTGGTTAAGTACGCTCACCAAAAGTAGCGATACTACTTGATTTGCGTGTGCCAAGCACGTTAGGACCGCCCCGAGCAGATTCCCGGCACCTGTTGATCAGGCGCCCCAAAGAATTGATCCAGCGAAGCAGACTTGTGGTTACGACAACGGAAAGCCAATGACCGGTAACAACAACTAATTCGACGCTGCCTGCAAAAGGCGCTCCCCACGTAAAAAACGCACGCGGGAGCCCCACTCATGAAGCGCATGCTTTTCAACGCGACACAGGCCGAAGAACTCCGTGTCGCCATTGTCGATGGTCAGAAGTTGATCGACCTCGATATTGAATCGGCCGCCAAGGAACAAAAAAAGAGCAACATTTACAAGGCGGTAATTACCCGCATCGAACCCAGCCTCGAAGCCGCTTTCGTTGATTACGGCTCCGAGCGCCATGGCTTCCTCCCTTTCAAGGAAATCTCACGCTCTTATTTCCAGCCGGGCGTCGAGGCCGGACGCGCAACCATCAAGGAAGCGCTGCGCGAGGGGCAGGAACTGATCGTCCAGGTAGACAAGGATGAACGGGGGAACAAAGGCGCCGCGCTGACGACGTTCATCAGCCTCGCCGGACGCTACCTGGTCCTCATGCCCAACAACCCGCGCGGTGGCGGCGTATCCCGCCGTGTCGAAGGCGACGAGCGGGCCGAATTGCGCGAGGTCATGGATCAGCTCCAGGTTCCCCAGGGAATGAGCCTGATTGCCCGTACCGCCGCCATCGGACGCAGCGCCGAGGAACTGCAGTGGGACCTCAACTACCTGCTGCAACTGTGGAAAGCCATTGATGGCGCCGCCAGCCAGCAAAGCGGCGCCTTCCTGATCTACCAGGAAGGCAGCCTGGTCATTCGCGCCATTCGCGACTACTTCCAGCCGGATATTGGCGAAATCCTGATCGATACGGACGACATCCACGAGCAGGCATGCCAGTTCATGTCGCACGTCATGCCGACGACGGTCAATCGCATCAAGCGTTACCGCGACGACGTTCCGCTCTTCTCGCGTTTCCAGATCGAACACCAGATCGAGTCGGCCTACTCGCGGCAAGTCAATCTGCCGTCGGGCGGCGCCATCGTTATCGATCACACCGAGGCACTGGTGTCGATCGACGTCAACTCCGGCCGGGCAACCCGTGGCTCGGACATCGAGGAAACCGCGCTCAAGACCAACCTCGAAGCCGCTGAAGAAATCTCCCGTCAGTTGCGTCTGCGCGATCTGGGCGGCCTGATCATCATCGACTTCATCGACATGGAAAGCCAGCGCAACCAGCGCGAAGTCGAAAGCCGTCTGCGCGAAGGCTTGCGCCATGACCGCGCTCGCGTGCAGACTGGAAAAATCAGCCGCTTCGGGCTGATGGAGTTATCGCGCCAGCGGCTTCGCCCTGCCCTCGCCGAGACGAGCTACATCCCCTGCCCCCGCTGCTCCGGCACCGGGCACATCCGCAGTGCCGAATCGGCCGCGCTGCACATCCTGCGCATCCTCGAAGAGGAAGCGATGAAAGACAACACGGCCGCCGTGCACAGCCAGGTTCCTGTCGACGTCGCCACGTTCCTACTCAACGAAAAGCGAGCCGATGTCCAGGCGATCGAACTGCGGCACAAGGTCACCATTCTCATCATCCCGAACATCCACCTCGAAACGCCGCAACACAGCATTGTTCGCCTGCGTCATGAGGAGCTGAATCTGGACGACCTGCAGCAACCTTCCTACAAGATGGTTGACATGCCGGCCGAGGAAGCAGATCGCAACACCAAAGCCAATGGCGAGACCAAGGCTCCGCGTCAGGAAGCCGCAATCAAAGGCATCACGCCGGACCAACCGGCCCCGGTGGTCAGTGAACGCCCCAAGAAGGCGGCGGAAACGAACCCAACGAGCTTCATTTCGCGAATCATTTCGTGGTTCCGTGGCACCCCGGAACCTGTCCTGGAGGCCAAGCCGGAACGCAAGCCGCGCAATGGAGGCCAGCGCGACGGTCGCCGTGGCGGCCGCAACAATCGCCGCGACGAGGACCGCGAGCCGCGCCAGCCGCGCGAAGCCCGCGAACCCAGAGAGCCTCGCGAGCCCAAGCAGCAACAGCCGGTGACGCGCGAGGAAGGGCAAAAAGCGCGTGAACCGCGGCGCCAGCGCGGCGAGCCGCGCCCGGAACGCAAGGAGAAAGAACAGCAGCAACAGCAAGCCGCCGCTGCGACTGAGGCGAAGCTGAATGTCTCGCCCATTCCCGAGAACGTCGAAAAGCCAACCGAAGAAGGAGCGAGCGGCAATTCCCGTCGCCGCGGGCGCCGCGGTGGCCGCCGCGATCGCGGGGAGCGCACTGAAAACAACGCGCCAGAGACTCCGGTCAGCGAAACCGCAGCCGCCACGCTGTCTGTTGACCAGGCAACCGTCGTTGCAGCCGCTGCTGGCGTAGTCGCCGCCGAGGTTGAAAATCCGCCAGTTGTCGCGGAGACGGCACCCGAGGCCCAGCCGCAGATCCCCGCAACGGAGCAGGAATCTGCCGGCACCATTTCGGAAGCGGCAGCGGAATTGACAGCCGTTGAACCTGCGCCTTCGATCATTGAAAGCGTCAGTGCACCAGAGGTTGTTGAAAGCACGGCCGCAGCAGTCGTCGTTGAAGCTCCGGCCGAGGAAACAGCACCTGTCGCGGAGGAAGAACAAGCCACGGTGGAAGCAGTTCAAGCCGAACCGTTGGAACAAGCCGAGCCCACCTCGGCACTGGCCGCCGAGACATCGGAGCCGCTCGTAGAGGCGCAAGCCGTCTCGATCAGCGAGGCACTGGAAGCCGGCGGACTGGTGATGGTGGAAACCAGCGGGGACAAGATCCAGACCTGGCAGCCTGAAGTCGTTGAAGAGGAAACGCCACGTCCACGCCGCCGCCGTCCGGCACCGGTCGCCGTCGCGGAAGAACCGCTGGTGATGGTCGAGACCAAGCAGCCGTAATCGGTCTTTTCACGCAGGACATCGACGGGGCGCTTTGCGCCCCGTCGTCATTTCAGCGCGGCCTGTTCCCTCTTCTCTATTCCCGCGCGACATCCTCGTCGTGCTTCGTCGCACCAAAGAGCAGTTCCTTGAGCCTGAAGAGTTCGTCGCGCGCCGCAGCTGCTTTCTCGAACTCGAGATTCTTCGCGTAGTCGCCCATCTCCTTTTCCAGCCGCTTGATCTCGCGTGTCAGCTGTTTTTCGTTCATGGCCGTATAACTGGCCTGCTGCTGCGCTGCCTTGAGTTCCTTCTGGCTGGTTTCCGCATCGTAGACGCCGTCGATGATGTCCTTGATCCGTTTCGACACCCCCTTCGGCGTGATCCCGTGCTCCGCGTTGAATTGCAGCTGCTTGGTTCGCCGACGCTCGGTTTCCTCCATCGCCCGGCGCATCGAATCCGTGACCTTGTCGGCGTAGAGAATGGCCGTGCCGTGAATGTGCCGCGCCGCCCGCCCGATGGTCTGGATCAGCGAACGTTCGGAGCGCAGGAAGCCTTCCTTGTCCGCGTCGAGAATGGCCACCAGCGAGACCTCCGGAATATCCAGCCCTTCCCGTAGCAGGTTAATCCCGACAAGCACGTCGAATTTCCCGAGCCGCAGGTCGCGGATGATCTCGACCCGTTCGACGGTATCAATGTCCGAATGAAGATAACGGACACGGACGCCGTGTTCTCCGAGGAAATCGGTCAACTCCTCGGACATGCGCTTGGTCAATGTCGTTACCAGCACCCGCTCGTCGCGGGCGACTCGCAAGCGGATCTCCGAGAGCAGATCATCGACCTGGGTCATCGCCGGCTTGACGACGATCGTCGGATCAACCAGACCGGTCGGACGAACGACCTGTTCGACCACCTGTCCCTGATGCGTCCGTTCGTACTCCGCCGGCGTCGCCGAAACGAATATCGTCTGCCGTGCAAACGCCTCGTACTCCTCGAATTTCAACGGACGGTTATCGAGCGCAGAAGGCAGCCGGAAGCCATAATTGACCAGATTTTCCTTGCGCGATCGGTCGCCCTTGTACATCGACCCGATCTGGGAGATCGCCACGTGCGACTCGTCGATGAACATGAGCGCATCGGATGGCAGGTAATCGAGCAACGTCGGCGGCGGCTCACCAGCCTTGCGCCCGGACAGGTGCCGGGAGTAGTTCTCGATCCCCTTGCAAAAACCGAGTTGATCGAGCATCTCGAGATCGAAGCGCGTGCGCTGCTCGATACGTTGCGACTCGACCAGCCGCCCCTCGCGGTTGAAAAAGTCCACGCGATCGCGCAATTCTTCCTTGATCGCCTCGATCGCGCGCAAAACCGTCGCCCGCGGCGTCACGTAATGGGACGAGGGAAACACGGTGAATCGCGCGAGTTTGCCCTGCAGATGGCCGGTGAGCGGATCGAACAGCTGCAGGCCATCGATCTCGTCGTCGAAAAGGGAGATACGGATCGCATGCTCGGCGTGTTCCGCAGGAAACACGTCGATCACGTCGCCGCGCACGCGGAAAGTCCCGCGGTGAAAATCCAGTTCGTTGCGCTCGTACTGCATTTCGGCAAGACGCTTGATGACCTCCCGCTGCCCCATGCGATCACCGACCCGCATGGTCAGGATCATCTTGTGGTATTCGTCCCGATCGCCGATACCGTAGATGCACGACACCGTCGCCACGATCACGCAGTCGCGCCGCTCGAGCAGACTCTTGGTCGCCGACAGCCGCATCTGCTCGATATGCTCGTTGATCGCCGAATCCTTCTCGATGAAAAGGTCGCGGGCCGGAACATACGCCTCGGGCTGGTAATAGTCGTAATACGAAACGAAGTACTCGACGGCATTTTCCGGCAAGAATTCGCGGAATTCGGAATACAACTGTGCCGCCAGCGTCTTGTTCGGAGCCAACACCAGCGCCGGCCGACCGGAACGGGCGATCACGTTGGCCATCGTGTATGTTTTTCCGGAACCGGTCACCCCGAGCAGTGTCTGAAACGCCAGGCCATCGTCGAGTCCCTCCATGAGCAGACGGATCGCTTCCGGCTGATCACCGGCCGGCTCGAACGGCTGGAAGAGGCGGAACGGCGATCCTTCGAACACCGAAAATCTTCTGTTTTCAGAACTAGTTGCGGACGTATCCGAACGATTTGAGTTGGTCATCATGCTAGAATTTTACGTCTATACGTTTCCTTCCCGCTCGCGCGCCTGATGATTCTTTCCGAGAGTTTTTCTTAAGAGAATCACGCGCCCCAGATTTCCTGATTTTTCCCTTTTTCTTTTACCAACTTGAGTGATCTGTATGACTTCTTCGATCTTCTCCGCCGTAGAAATGGCACCCCGCGATCCGATTCTCGGACTGAACGAAGCGTTCAATACCGACGCCCGTACCACCAAGGTCAACCTGGGTGTCGGCGTCTATTTCGACGACAACGGCAAAATCCCGTTGCTTGACGCCGTCAAGGTCGCCGAAAAGGCCCGCCTCGAAAGCATGCCCAGCCGCGGCTACCAGCCGATCGACGGCTTGGCGGCCTACAACCAGGCCGTGCAGGCGATGCTTTTCGGCAAGGAATCCCCGCTCCTCGCGGAAGGCAAGGTCATCACCGCCCAGGCGCTCGGCGGCACCGGTGCCCTGAAAGTCGGCGCCGACTACCTAAAGCGCCTGCTGCCGGAAGCAACCGTGTACATCAGCGATCCCAGCTGGGAGAACCATCGCGCCATCTTCGAAACCGCCGGGTTCAACGTTGACGTCTACCCCTACTACGACACAACTACCCGCGGCGTCGATTTCGCCGCAATGAAGGCCTGCCTGAAGGCCCTCCCGGCACGTTCCGTCGTGGTGCTGCACGCCTGCTGCCACAACCCGACCGGTGCCGACCTCGACGGAGCGCAGTGGAAGGAAATCATCGAAGTCATGCAGGAACGCGAACTGGTGCCATTCATCGACATGGCCTACCAAGGCTTCGCCGACGGCATCAAGGAAGACGCGCTCGCGCTGAACCTGTTCGTCGCCTCCGGCATGCAGTTCTTCGTCTCGACCTCGTACTCCAAGTCGTTCTCCCTGTACGGCGAGCGTGTTGGCGCACTGTCGATCGTTACCGCCTCCAAGGACGAATCAGCGCGCGTGCTCTCGCAGATCAAGCGGACGATCCGCTCCAACTACTCCAACCCGCCGACCCACGGCGGTGCCGTTGTCGCTGCCGTTCTGGCCAGCGCCGAACTGCGCCAGATGTGGGAAGCCGAACTGCTCGGAATGCGGGAACGGATCAAGACGATGCGCACCAGTCTCGTCGAGAGACTGAAAGCCAACGGCGTCAGCCAGGACTTCTCCTTCGTGATCAAGCAGCGCGGCATGTTCTCCTATACCGGACTGTCCGCCGAACAGGTCGCACGCATGCAGAGCGAATTCGGAGTTTACGCGGTAAGCACCGGCCGAATCTGCATCGCAGCACTGAATTCGAAGAACATCGACTACGTCGCCAAGGCCATCGCGGCCGTGCTCTAAGCAACCGGAATCGGGACAACTCCCGCAAAGCGCCGCCTCCTCACCGGGCGGCGCTTTTTTTCGGCTGTCAGTTTGATGCCTGCGCCGACGGAGAGGCGAGCGTTCCCGCAATCGAAACCGGAACCCGCGTCTGATTCACACTGCCTCGCATCTGCAGTTCCAGTTGACCGCTGAGGGCTCCTTCTTTCGAGACGCTGACCTGGCCGGTCGATTGCATCAGGCCGGAATTCATCACCAGCCCGAAGAACCGTGATCGCTCCGGCCCGATCTTCAACCGGCCAGACAATTGCTCGAACGCGGTGACTCCGCCCTGCACTGGTGCGCCGGAAACACGGCGAACCGCCTCGGCCAGATCCACGCCGGCCACATTGCCACGCTGCACCGAAAACTCACCTTCAGCTGTAATCAAGGGCAGAAGCGTTTCCCAGTTCTCCGACGTCGCCGAGAAGCGCATTTTTCCCGCAACGTCTCCCTGAAGCCGTTTTCCAGCACCCAACGCATCGAACAGCTTGGTCGCATTCACGCGTTCGAAGCCGATCTCGCCCTCGATATTGGGCTTACCTCCGGAACGGATCAACGCGTTCCCCTTGACCGCCCCGTCGAAGACCCGCAAATCCGCGCCCCGGATCGACAACTTGCCGTCTTCCAGCCGTCCCTTCATGCTGGCCGAGTCGAAGACAATCCGGCTGTTCTGGAAAGGCTGCCAGGCATAGGCCTCGATATCGAGATCGAGCGCCTTGCCGGCGAGCCGTGCAACAACGGTGAGACTCCTGTCTGCCGAGCGAACAAGCAACGACTCGAATTGCCCACCCTGATCACGCTTGACTTCGGACTCAAGGTCTTTGAGAACGAGACCGTCGAAAGACATCGTGGTTTTCTCCAAACGAAGCTGTTTCACACCAACGCGGCTGGTGGGACTGGCAAGCGATGAAAACATCCCGGGCAAGCCAGTTATCGCGCCCAGAGGCAACTCGAGTTCGCTCAGGACAGCACGCTTGAAGTTCAGGCGCTCGGCGAAGAGTGTCGTCACTTCGGGAAGAAGCCGAATCTCGCGAACATTGAATTCATCTGTCTTGCCATCCTCGGTTCCGACTCGCACCCTCTCCAGAATCAATCCTTGCGCCGGGTAAAACTCGACACGCAACGCCCCCACCTTTACCGGCCGACCAACCGAACGGGCAAAGGCTTTTTCCACATCGGGGAGAAAGATGTTGAACGGGAAAACGAGGCTCGCAATGAACGCGATGCCGGTCGTTCCAAAAAGAAACAGCAACAAGGCCACCGGCCAGGTAATACGTGTACGCGCGCCCCGGCGAAACGGTTTGAACCGGACGGTCTCTTCGTCAAGATCATGCTTCGAACCGGCCCACAAGGAGCGGATGTTCGAAAAGAGCGACGGCTTCGAAACCGCTTCCGATTTTTTTTCCCGACGTTCGCCCCGTGAGGCGGGTTCAGACCTCACCGATTCCGACGAGCGGCCTGGCGCTTCATTAACTTTGCGATCATCCGGAGCCAATGAAAACTGCGACGAAGAAAAATCGATGGCACTCGGCGTCGCATCGAATATCGAATGCATCGAAATGGGCATATCCGATGCCTGAGCTGCCTGCTCGGTCGACGCAACAGGGCGCGACGGCTGAAAGTCAGGGTAACCGCCGTTCTTTCCGGGCATCAGCAGTTGTGCAGCCTTCTCCTGAGCCGACTCACGAATCACCTGCGCTACCCGTTGACTCTCCTGCCAGAGCGAGTCGTGCTGCTCCAGTTTCGCAGTGACGTACCCCCCTTTTTCCAGTTCGGACAGCGCATTTTCGGTCAGTTGCGGATTCCCCGTTTTGCGACTCAGATCAGCAACGGTCGACTGCCCGTCGACAAGGATCAACACCATCCGCACGTTGCGCTGGATGACCCGTGTTCGCTGTTGAATCGCATCTTCACCCGCTGAGGTTTTGACGTAGATAAGGTTCGGATCCATTTTTAATCAAAAAAGTTGACGACAACCAAGGTAATGTCTAAAATGCGCGCTTCGTTGTTCCCCGATAGCTCAGTCGGTAGAGCGCCGGACTGTTAATCCGTAGGTCCCTGGTTCGAGCCCAGGTCGGGGAGCCAAGAAACACAAGGGGTTGCAAACCATTGCAGCCCCTTTTTTCTTTTGTCTTTCTGGTGTCACTGTCACTCGGCCCGCCCTCGAAAATTGATCCGCGCATCATATATCAGTTTCTGTCAGTTTCTTTTTCCCCGGAAGGCGACTCAGCCCTTGCAGTTGCTTTCTTCTCCCGGTACCGGCATCGCCTTCACTGGCGCCCGGTATCACGATTCATCGATCGTTTCCGTCGAAATCACTTGAATAGATGTTTGCGCGGGACGATGATACCGGTTGTCTCCCGGAACGTATTAGTTGTTATGCAGTTGCAATCTTGATGGTTCGTCCAGAAGGGCTTGTTCTCAATTTTCGAAAGGGTTCGGCATGCCTTCCAATGTAGTTCTCCAGCACCTCAAAAAACACGGCCAGTTGCTCGACAGCGAAATCGCGGCTTCGACGAAATTGTCGATCGATCAGGTCCGCCTGGCAATCGACGAACTGTCCCGCCTCGGCGAAATCTCGCAATGCGCCGTCACCCGCTATAAAAACGGCAAACCGGTCGAAGGCGTGCAGTGCCGCATTTCCGGCTACTACCCGCCCGCCGCACCGGGGCGCAAACCGGCCCATTAAAGTATCGACGCACTGACGCTCTCGCCCCCGAGACGACGACCTCGGAACGGGAGCATCAACTCACGTCATGGCAATAACGTAGCAATAGCGAAGAAATAACCAACGCTATTTCCGGCAGACAAAGTCTAGCGCATCCGAAGCAAAGGTTCCCGGCGCGACCGGGCTCCATTCGGAGGGTGTCTGACTGTCGGACACAACCCGGCCGCGTGCCAGTGGCTCAGCATAGTGAGTGAAGGTGAGCGTCCGAAGGCGCTTGCCCCGGCAATCGTATTCCATTGCCCCCTGTATTGAACGCGCCCCATTCTCCAGGGGTTCGTTGTACGCAACCAGCGCGAGTACGTTGCGCGTTTCACCACTGACCTTGATTGTCTCGGGATCGACGAACAACGAGATTCCCCCACGACTCACCATTTCCTCCCAGCCGGCAAACACCGGGGCTGAAATGATGAACGCAATAACGCCAACTATCCCTCGCATTTGACACTCTCCTCTGAAGATGACCATCCGGCTCGCTCTCACCGGAAATCGTTTTCTTTGACCGCTACAAGCGGCGTGGAGTTGCGTCATCGGCTACCGAAAGCACATTGCCTGTTTTTACAGCAGGCGAAAAAATCCCTGCCAGGACAATGCACTGGGACACTTACCCAGAGGTTGTCCACAGAGTTACCAAGAGCTTCTACTCGGTAGTTAAATGACTACTATATGCGAATAAACCCTTTAATTTCTTATCTGTAACGTAATTTAAAAATAGTAACACTACTAATAGTAGCTACGCTGCTAAATTTTTCATCGGGACAAACTTTGGACACCTAGATCCCAGCAATTGTCGATGCGTTTTGTCTCGCATCGCAACTTACTCACAGGCTTATAAACACTTTTTGAGGATTGATTCGTTACTATTGCCGATAGGCCGTTTAAAGGCGTATCCAAGTTGGACGACGGTGCCTGATATCCGCACCATGAAAGACATTCAGGGCCGCTGAGAGAAGTAAGACTCAGCGCGCCTCTCGTATAGAGCTTCCCGAGCGACGCTTTTTGATGCTTAGGCCGGTTGTATTGTTCAGCAAACTTTGTGTTGCCACCTGGATGAACGCATCGAGCTTTTCCTTCAAGGCGCCTTCCTCGCTGTCGTTCGTCAGTTCATCCGCGCGAGGATTCGTCCAGAGTTGGTATTGATAGGTCTTCAAGGCTTTCGATTTCGACTGCACGACGATTTTGTCGCCGTTGATGATGGCGACCGTCTGGTCGCTCCCCGACGGCTTGATGATCCCGAAACCGGGGTCTCCGTCGGGCAGAGCCAATAGATCACGTCCCCAGCATTGATGACGAACATCGCCGCCCAGCCGCCCCAGAATGGTGGGCACCACATCGATCTGCGTTCCCACGGTGTCCCGAGTCTTCCCGAATTTTTCCTGGATGCCGGGAGCGATCAGCAGCAGGGGGACGTTGAAGCGCGCGAGATTCATCTCGGTCAGTTGCTCTCCTCCGCCGAAACCATGGTCGCCGACAATAACGAACAGCGTTTCCTTGTAGTAAGGGGCGTTACGGATCTTCTCGAAAAACTGGCCAAGGGCCCAGTCGGAATAACGCATTGCGGTGAGATGCGGGTCCAGCGAACCGTGATCGGTCACGGGATCGACCGGCAATCTCTCGGGCAGAGCATACGGTGTGTGGTTCGACAGCGTCTGCAGGATCGCGTAGAAAGGCTTTGCCGCGCTTTGCTTTCCTAGTTCCTCTGCGGCGCGGTCAAACATGTCCTGGTCCGAAACACCCCAGGTCGGGTCGGAAACCACGGGGTTCTTGTAGTCGAATCGCCCGATGAAATTGGTGACGCCCTGTCTCCCGAAAAAACCGGACTGGTTGTCCCACGCAAAATCGCCGTTGTAGACATACAGGTTGTCCATCTTTCGCCGCCCCAGCAGCTGCGGGAGACCGGAAAAGTCGTTGCTGCCCTCGGGGGTTTGCATCAGGTATTCGAAGCCCGGCAGGTTCGGGAAACAGGCCAGGGTGGCGAACGTTCCCTGATGCGTGTGCGTTCCGTTGGCAAAGAACCGCGTGAACAGCAGGCCCTCTGCCGCGAGCTTGTCGAAGTACGGGGTGATGTTGCCCTGCCCGCCGAGGACGCCCACGTAACGGCCGGCAAAACTCTCCATGAGGATCAACACGACATTCCGGATTGGCAACGTCGCTTGCGCGGGGGCAGCGTAGTTGCGCAGGATGGGGAGTTGATCCTGCTCCAGCGGGGTGTCGCTGTCGGTGAGCAGCATCCGGCGGACGACGGCGAGTGCGCGGTCTGGTGGGAGCGAGCTTTTCCAGATATTGTCCCGCTGTTCCGACATCTGGGACTTCGCGGCGGAAACCAGCATCAGCGTGCCGTTCAAGCCCAATTGGTTGGCAAACGTTGAATCGGTGGTAAAGGCGTCGCCCCAGCGCAAGGGCGGCCCCTGGCGCAAGGTGCCACGCGCGGCAACGACAGCGAGCAAACTGCAGAGAATGAAGGCAGTGATCCGGACGGATCGTTTCCCGCACGCCGGATGAGGCTCCCTTGTCCGGTTGTTCCTAGGGCGGGTGACGAGGTCCAGCTTCCGGAAGATCCACGCCAGCAGACAAGACGCCGCGCCCCAGGCCAGGAGGTAACGCACGACCGGGAAGCCGTACCAGATCATGCTCATGACCGTCTTCGGATCTTCCTTCATGTACTGAAACACCAGGCTGTTGAGGCGCTGGTTGAACTCGCGATAGAAATCGAGTTCGACGACACCGAGAAACAGGGTCAGGCTTGCAAATACGGTGAGCCAGTGGCGGAAGAACGCGCGTGCCGAGATGGCCCGAAGGCTCGGCAATGCAAGCAGCAACGGCAGGCAGGCCCAAACGACGAGCCGCAGGTCGAAACGCAAGCCGTTGAAAAAGGCTTCGGCGAGTACGGCGGCTGTGGCGCCCCCCGTCTGCTCACGGTTATAAACCAGCAGCGCCACGCGCAACAGCGAATACAGGACCATCAAGACGAGAACGCAGCCCGCCGTAAAGCGCAGATGGCTCTTCAGGTCGATCGGTGGCTCGCCGGAACGGGGCGATGAAAACACATGTTGGTCGGAAATAATTGATTTATTGCGTGGCATGGGTCGTTCGTTTCACTTCGAGGATTCGTCCGCGTCCCTGTTCTGCGACGAGAAGACGCTCTTTTCCGATGGAGAGGATAGTCTGCGGGGAGCGAAGGTGCGAGAGGATGGTATGCATTGCCCCCGAATAATCGAGCAATAGAAAACGGGCACGGTGCGTGAGGTCTTCCGTTATCCACAAGCCTTCCGTGTTGCACAAGAGAAACGACGGCGCTTGCAAGCCTCGTGCGATGACTTCATCATCGTTCCCCGGACTGAATTTCTTGATCCAGCCTTTCTTTTTCTCCGTGTAAAACAGGCGCCCATCGGGGCAGACCGTCACACCTTCCCCTTCTTCCAAGCCGTCTCGAAGCGTCATTGTTTCCTTCGTTTCCGGGTCGTATTTCAGGAGTCGGCCATTCTGCTTCACGTCTTCAATGGCGAACAGATTCCGACCGTCGCTTGCTAGCCCTTCAATGCTGTCGCCTGAGAACAGCGAGCGGGTCTCGCCACCACGCCACCAGAGAACCGGATGCTTGCCCCCTTCCTGCGCAATCGCAATGCCATCTTGAAACAGCGCCAAGCCATCGGGTTTGGACAGCTTGTTAACGATTTCCTGCCGTTTGCCGTCGGCATGAAGCCAGAGGATGGCGCCTTTTTCGTTCTTGAACTCCTGGGAAACGTATAGGTTGTCGCGTCCGTCGATGACCATTGCGCTGACCATCGGAATGCCGCCCTGGAATGTGCGCAATGACCAGCCGTCAGCTGCCTGTACGGGATAGAAATGTTGCCAGCCTAGGAACGAAAAGATGCCCAAAACGATAATACCCAGTGGGAACCACAAACGAGGGTTTCCTATACGTGAAAGGAGCGAGGGAGTATGGGGCATCGCGGCAGAGAAATTGCTTTTAGGTGTTCCCTCAGAATCGCAGCAACCGTGTTCGGGAGGGGCCGTCATTACGTGTCGTTGGTTAACTAGAGGAGAATGATTCCCCATGTGACTACGATCAGCAGCAAAGCCAGCATCTGCGCGGCGCTGCCCATGTCCTTGGCTTGTTTTGATAACGGATGGATGGCCAGCGAGACCCGGTCGACCGTCGCCTCGATTGCCGAGTTAAACAACTCTACAATCAGCGACGCGAGCGGCGTAACGATAAGCAACACCCGCTCGCTACGCGTTACGTCCATTGCGCAGGCAACCGGAATCAACACAAGGTTGAGCAGTAATAGCTGGCGGAAAGCCGCCTCGCCGCGGTAAGCGGCTTTCAGGCCCGCCAGCGAATATCCTGTGGCATGGGCAATGCGCGCGATTCCGGAGCGGCCTTTCAGAGCCGTTGCATCCGTTTCAACGTGGGGTGGCACGGCGGTCATGCTCCTGAACTTGCGCTGGCCAGGGCGCGATCGTGGGCCTCCAGCAACACGTTCCAGTCAACCTCGCGCATCGGCCCGCGATGCCGCCACAACTGGCCCAAGTCGTGTCGGGCGGCATCCCGTACACGCCAGCGACGGCGGCTTTTCTCGAGATCCAGCAGGGCGATCTCAATCCGCACGTTTTCGCTTTCCGGCGGCTGGGTTCTGACGAACAAGTGTTTGGGATAGCAGCAGCCATGCTGCCAGCGCGAAAGGTGCAGACGGGCGAGCGTCGTGCCCAGTTCCCGGAGAATGGCGTGATGGGCAGGCGCGTCCAACTCGTACGCGGGCGTGTTTTCATACCATCGGTCAAGGCTGGTAAACCCCTCGCTCAGCGCTTCGGTGACCAGCAGCGCTTGCCACTGCCCACGCTGCTTTCGCGCTGCACAATAGACTACCTGTGGCACTGTGATGCCAAGGCCCAAGAAAGACTGGTAGGCCTGATGTTCACGCAATATGGTCGGGCGCCCCAAAGGATGCCGAAGCGAATGGTATAGGTGACCGGTCTGCCGTTTGCAATAGAGGATGGGCTGGTGTGGGTCGTCCTGTTGCAGGATCTTCACGCCACTGACGCCACCACGGCGTTGATTCGGTTCTTCAACCCAACTGCCTTGGCGTGCCCACCAAGCATCGAAACGTTCGCCCCGCTTCGCGGAGGGCAAGGCATTGCTCAATTTTCTCATCAATCAGGATTTCTTCCGCAGAACGTACGTTCGCCACATGGCGTAACCGGGGAAAAAATCCTTGTGCCCAAGTATGCGGAACCCCGCCTGCTCGAATTCGGATTCGATGTCCGCGCGGCGCACCACGAAGCGGTTTTGATTCTGCCCGGCCTGACCTTCTTTCGCTCGGCGTTGCTCCAGTTGCCGGCGTTTCCAGGCCTTGTAGTTGCCATCCACCCAGAGCGAGAGGATCACGGTGTCGCGCGTGACGCGATGAAATTCCCGCAGGATCACCCGGCGATTCTCTGCCGACTGAATGTGATGCAGCAGGCGGATGCAGAAGATGCAGTCCACCGCATTGGCGCCGAGATCGATGGCGAACGCCGAGGTCCGGAACGATCTGACGCGAGCGACGACGTCAGCGGGTTGCGATGCCCGGGCCACGGCCAGCATGTCGGCGGAGTTGTCGGCGGCGAGAATCACCCGGTGCGGTGCTTCGGCCAACAAGGGCCAAAACCGCCCGGCACCGCACGGCAAGTCCAGGACGAGGCCGGGATCGTCGGCCAGTCGCAACGCATGGCGCGCAACCTGCTCGTCACGCCAGTGCGAAAGGCGGCGCGCCCATCCCTCGTGGTGCTTTTTCAGGTACTGCTCCGAATGGCTGCGGTCGTATTTGCGCGAGAATTCCAGTTCGACAGGCGGTGTCTTGGTCATTGCGTGGCGACTCAAAGTGAGGACGTCCGCAACAGTAACTGAGCGGTGGTAAAGCCCCTGTCAAAAAGATGTGAAAAAAACGTCAACTGCGCTGCGTGAAACGCACCCGGAAGCAGCTGCCTGTCGGCGACAGGTTGTGGACGGTGATGTTCCAGCCCTGATGCGTGCATATCCGCTTGACCAGCGACAGCCCCAACCCCAGGCCTTCGCCGCGCGCCAGCGTGCCGCGAACAAACGGCTGGAATATCGACTCATGCTGCTCCTGCGCAATGCCCGCACCGGAGTCTTCGACCCGGAAACCGCCCGCTTCGAGAAACAGGCGTACCTGGCCCCGGTCGGTGTAATGCAGCGCGTTGCGCAGCAGATTAGCCATTACCGTGCCGAGCAGCGTGGGGCTGTATCGGCCGTCATCCGGACCTTCCGTGATGCACTCAAATTCGAGTCCCTTTTCGCGCATCAGCTCTGCCCAGTGTTTGCTCTGTTGTTCCGCTACCTGCGCCAGGCTGGCGGTCGCCGTGAAATCGGCCTCATCGACACTGCCACGCGCCAATTGCAGGAAGGTCTGCACCAATTCACGCATTTCGCCGGATGCACGCTCGATGCGCTGCAATTGTTCGCGTTGGCGTGGTTCGAGCTGCGCCTGTTGCAGCAATTCGCAGGAAGTGGAGATGACCATCAGCGGGGTCCGTAATTCATGGCTGACGTCGCTGGTAAACAGCCGTTCACGCTCCAGTGACTGGCGCAACTGCCCCAACGTGCCGTCAAAGGCACTCGCCAATTGACCGACTTCGTCATCCGGATAATCCGGTGCCAGCGGCGGCGCCGTCGGCAGCAGTTGATCACGATGCCGGACTTGTTGCGCCAAGCGGCTGACGGGGGCCATGATCCTTCCAGCCATGACCCTCCCGAGCGCCCACGCGCCGAGGACGGTCAGAATGAACCCTGCGAGAACGACATCGAACAGCGCCTGTTCATGGGCCTCGAATTCATCCTGGTCCTGTACCAGCACATAGCGTACGCCGTTGATTTCTTGTGCGTAGGCATAAAAGGCCTGGTCGTCGTCGACCAGTTCGGTGAATCCTTCATCGAGTCCGGCGTAGCGTTCCGGGATGGTGTATGCAGGCAGGTTCGAAGCGTAAAACCGTGTCCTGGCATCCAGGCGCGGGGCGCGGCCATTTTTCAGATCTTCGTGCAGAACGCCATTCAGCTCGCGATGCATTTCTTCGGAGACCAGGCGTTGTTCAATGAAATGGACGACGGCGACGATGCTTAGCGAGAAAGCCCCGCTAACCAGCACCGTCAGCAGGACGAAGGCGATGACAATGCGCCGCGCAAAAGGCTGCTTAGAACTCATTGTCCTTGTCCGCGAGACGGTAGCCGACGCCATGCAGTGTATGCAGCAGCGGCGTGGCAAAGGGCTTGTCGATGACTTGCCGCAACTGGTGGATGTGACTGCGCAGGCTGTCGCTGTCCGGACTGTCGTCACCCCAGAGGGCTTCCTCGAGCGCTTCCCGGCGAACGACGGCGGGACTTTTCTGCATCAGAATGGCCAGCAGTTTCATTGTCAACGGATTGAGTTTGAGCGGCTGGCCGGCGCGCGTGATGTCCAGCGTGTCGAGGTCGTAAACCAGATCGGCGACCTTCAGTTGGCGTTTTTTCCCGCCCGAACTGCGGCGCAGGATGGCTTCGATCCGCGCCACCAGTTCGGAGAGTGCAAACGGCTTGACCAGATAGTCATCGGCACCGGCGCGAAGCCCGGTCAGGCGATCCTCCAGAGCGTCACGCGCCGTCAGCATGAGGATCGGCACCTCGCTCCGGGCGTCTTCCCGCAGCCGCTTGCACACCTGATAGCCATCCACGCCGGGAAGCATGATGTCCAGCACGATCAAATCGTAGTGAACCGTCGTCGCCAAATGCAAGCCACCCAAGCCGTCCTGCGCGCAATCGACGCTATAGCCCTTGAGCTGCAAGTAATCGAGCACGTTCGCCAGAATGTCCCGATTGTCTTCTATCACCAGAATGCGCATAGGCGAAATCATCCAGTCGTGTTGTTGAATTGACGCTTTTTTCACATCGTATTGACGAACGTCTCACGGGAGGCTCGGCAAACTGCCGCCTGCATTTTTCGTCAGAGACCATACGATGCCACAAGTTCGTTACGCCCAACTCCGCTACCTGTCGATTATTCTCCTCGCCTGGCTGGCGACTTTCTTCCTGACGCGCAGTGTCTTGCTGGCGTCGCACCTGGCCGACGCCGGAGCGACATTGAGTGGTTTCATCGCCATTTACGGGATTGGGTTGGCCTACGATTTGACCTTTCTCCTGTATGCCGCACTGCCACTGGCCGCCTATTTGCTGCTCTGTCCGCGCCGGCTCTGGCAGCAAGCCTGGCATCGCTGGTTTTTGCATGCCCTTCTGGGGTTCAGCCTGTTCGTTATGCTGTTTACGGCCGCCGCGGAGTGGCTGTTTTGGGACGAATTCGGCGTGCGCTTCAATTTCATCGCGGTGGACTATTTGGTCTATTCCAAGGAGGTGGTCAACAACATTCTGGAGTCCTATCCGATCTATCCGTTGCTCGCCGCCTTGGCGGTGGTGGCTGTCGGCACGACCGTTGCCCTCGGAAAATACGTTGCGGAGGCGATCGAAGCGCCGCTGTTGAGCAGAGGAAAGGCGTGGGCAGGGCTGGCGTCGTTGCTGCTGGTGGCCGTGCTGAGCAGCCTCGTGTTCGGGCAGGATTTCCCGCGCGGATGGCTGGGAGGCAATGCGTATCAGCGCGAACTGGCGAGCAACGGCCCGTTCCAGTTCTTCGCGGCATTCCGCAACAACGAGCTGGACTATGCGCAGTTCTATGCCGTCTTGCCGGATCAGGAGGTCGCCGCGTTGATCCGGAAAGAAGTCAGCGAGCCGAATGCCCGTTTTGTCGGCACGGACGCGCAGGATATCCGCCGAGAAATCGACAACCCGGGCTCGCCCGAACGGCGAAATGTGGTGTTGGTCACCATCGAGAGCCTGAGCGCCAAATATCTGGGCAGCATGGGTGACACGCGCGGCCTGACGCCTAATCTCGACGCATTGCGCAAGCGCAGCCTGTTCTTCAAGAATTTCTACGCTACCGGCACGCGAACCGATCGCGGCCTCGAAGCGATTACGCTGTCCATTCCCCCGACGCCCGGCCGCTCCATCGTCAAGCGCATCGGCCGCGAGGCCGGCTACAGCAGCCTCGGCCAGCAGTTCAAGGCGCAGGGTTACGACAGCGTTTTCCTTTATGGCGGGCGTGGTTATTTCGACAACATGAACGCTTTCTTCGGCGGTAACGGCTATCGCATCGTCGATCAGAGTAGCGTTGCCGATGCCGACATGCAGTTCACGAACGCATGGGGCATGTCCGACGAAGACCTTTACGCACAGTCACTGAAGGTTGCCGACGCCGATCATGCCGCCGGCAAGCCGTTCTTCCTGCAACTGATGACCACCTCGAACCATCGTCCCTACACGTACCCGGAGGGACGCATCGACATTCCGTCCGGTACGGGGCGCGAAGGTGCGGTGAAATACACCGACTACGCGATTGGCCGGTTTCTCGAAGCCGCGCGGAAAAAGCCCTGGTTCGACCAGACCGTGTTCATCTTCGTCGCCGATCACACGGCCGGCAGCGCAGGCAAGGAGGATTTGCCCGCCGCCAACTACCATATCCCGCTGTTCATCTACGCGCCGGGTTTCATCGAGCCGCGGGAGATGGCCTCGGTCACCAGTCAGATCGACCTGGCGCCGACCTTGCTCGGCCTCCTGGGCTTCGATTACACCTCGACCTTCTTTGGCCGCAATGTGCTGCGTGCGGATGCCGCGCCAGGACGCGCCCTGATCGGAAATTACCAGCATCTCGGTCTGTTTGACGGCGAGAACCTCGCCATCCTCAGCCCCCGCCGCGCCATGCGCCGCCATGACGACGCTCTCGGCCTCAGTCACGAGACTCGGGCGAACGCCGACGACCCGTTGCTCAGGCGTGACATCGCCTATTACCAGGGGGCCAGCCATGCCTTCAAGGAAGGGTTGATCGCCTGGAAAGGCAGCGATACGCCACGTGTCATGCTCAGCCGGCGTTGAGACGCCGATAAGACGTCGCCTCGCTCTGGAGAGTATTCATGTCTACCGCTTCGTCTCCCGCCGCATCCCGGTTCTTTGATTTCCGGCTGGGTCTCGCCATTCCGCTCGCCTTGATGGCGCTGCTGCTGGCCTTCGATCCGGCGGGGCTGGATTTCGCCATCGCACGCGCGTTCTATGTCCCCGGCAGCGGCTTTATCGGACGCCACAGTTTCTGGCTGGAGGACATTCTCCACGATCGGGCCAAGCAAGTCGTCATCGCTCTCGCCGTCGTGGCCATTGCCCTTTTTCTGATCAGCCTCGTTTCGAGACGGCTTCGTTCTTGGCGTCGTCATCTGGGGTATCTGGTCCTGTCGCTCGTTTTATCAACCAGCGTGGTTACGCCACTCAAGGCGCTGACCGCAGTGCACTGCCCATGGAGCCTTTCCGAGTTTGGCGGCACCGAGCAATTCAGCTCCTTGCTCGAAAAGCGCGCGCCGACCGAAAAACCCGGTCGATGCTGGCCCGGAGGACACGCTTCGGCCGGATTCTCGCTGCTTGCGCTGTTCTTCTTTCTGCGGGATCGCCGGCCTCGCGCAGCCCGCATCGCCCTCGCGATAGCGCTCGGCACAGGGACCGTATTCTCGGCCGGACGCATGATGCAGGGCGCGCATTTCCTGTCCCACAATCTCTGGACGTTGCTGATCGACTGGACGATTTGTCTGTCGTGTTATCGATGGATTCTCTATCGACGGGCGATTGATGACGAAAACAGCTGGGCGATTCAGTCCGGCAAGTCCGTTCAAGAGACCTAAGTCGCTTTTGATGACTATTAACCCGGCCCTTAAATAGGCTGTTTGCTGTATGATTTCCGCATGGAAAAGATTGATGCGCGTAAGCTGGGTTATGAGGGGCGAGATACGCTGCGGAAGATGGTGCTTCGACTGCGGAAGCAGTCGGGCCTGAGCGGCGTTGAACTGGCGAAGGTGGCAGGAGTTCATGTCCGGACGGTTCAGGCGTGGTTGCGAAAGGTACAGACCGCCGGCGAGGGTTCCCTGACAGAAAGGCTGCGTGGACGTCCCCCCGGCGCGTGCCGAAAACTGTCGATGGTGCAGGAAGTCTGGATTCGACAACGCATTGTGGGGGC
>NZ_JCANUT010000019.1:0-55132 GCF_059569095.1 Propionivibrio pelophilus DSM 12018
TGAGCTGTTCCGGGCGCTTGTCGATGATCGTGCGGCGAATCGCTTCTTCCTGCGCTTCACTCAGGCATCGCCCGTCGCCTCGCGCTCGGCCCCGTGCAGTCGGTCGAATGGCTGACCACCCGCCCTCAACAAACCGGTCAATCGTGGCGCGTACCGCCGGGTAGCTCAAGCCCGTCATCGCGACAATCTGCATGATCTTGATTGCCTTCTGGTGCAATCGAATCACTTGCTTGCGCCGCTCATGAAGTTGTTCCAGCGTTTGCTTTCTGGCGTTCTCTTTTTCCATCATCATCAGACACGAAAAATCCGGATAAGTTCATACTTCATCGGGCCGGATCAATAGGCTTGGCTCATTGCGAAAGACGGTGCGGCCGCTGCCGGAATCTTCCGGAGCGGCCGCACATCAATGGGTTCAGGCGCCGCGAAGGCGCACTAATTCAGGGCGATGATGGTCAGGCCATCAGTCCGTGACTTCCTTCTCGAACGCCTTTTCCATCTCAGCCAGGCGGGCCTCGACCTGTTTCTGTCCGCGGATCGACAGCAGCAGCGAGACCACGGCCAGCACCATCAGCGCGACGGCGATCGGCCGGCTGACCAGGATCGACGGGTCGCCGGAGGAGATGACCATCGCCCGGCGCAAGTTGGCTTCAGCCATCGGCCCGAGGATCAGCGCCAGAAGGATCGGCGAGAGCGGATAGTCGTAGCGCATCATCACGTAGCCGAGGATGCCGAAGGCCAGCGTGGTGTAGACGTCGAAGACGTTGCTGCGCATGGCGAAGGCGCCAACCATCGAGAGAACGAAGATCGTCGGCGTGAGGATCGCCCGGTCGACCAGGATGACCTTGGCGAACAGGCGGATGCCGGCCATGCCGATCAGCAGCATGGCAAACTGGGCGAGCATCATCGAGGCGAAGATCTGATAGACGATGTCGATGTTTTCCTTGTACAGCATCGGCCCCGGTTGCAGCCCCTGGACGATGAATGCGCCGAGCAGTACCGCCGTGACCGCGTCACCCGGCACACCGAGCGAGAGCAGTGGAATCATCGCGCCGCCCGAGCAGGCATTGTTGGCGCTCTCGCTGGCGGCCAACCCCTCGATCTGGCCGTGACCGAAGCGTTCGGGGTGCTTCGAGGTGCGCTTGGCCTGCCCGTAGGAGACGAAGGCGGCGATGTCGCCACCGGCGCCGGGAATCGAGCCGATGAAGGTGCCGATGATGCTCGACCGGCAAAGATGCTTGAAACAGTGCTTGATGTCCTCCCAGGTCGGCAGGAAACGGTCGACCTTGGCCTTGAGTTGCTGCAGTTGCCCGGTTTTCTGGACCTCGTTGAACACCTCGGAGACGGCGAACAGGCCGATCAGTGTCGGGATGAACGGGGGGCCCTCCATCATCTCCATCAGGCCGAAGGTGAAGCGCGGGAAGCCGGAGATCGGGTCGAAGCCGATCGACGAGATGAGCAAGCCGAAAAAGGCGGACATCATCCCCTTGATCAGCGAACGGCCGGAGATCGAAACGATCACCGAGAGGCCGAAGATGGCCAGCGCGAAATACTCGACTGGCCCGAATTCGAGCGCGAAGCCGGAAACGATCGGCGAGGCGAAGGTCATGATCAGGGCACCGCAGACGCCGCCGAAGAACGAGGCGAAGAGCGCCATCGACAACGCCCGCCCGGCTTCGCCCCGGCGGGCCATTGGATAGCCTTCGAGAATCGTCGCGGCGGCGGCCGGTGTGCCCGGCGTGCGGATCAGGATGGCTGAAATCGAGCCGCCGTACATCGCGCCGCAATAGATGCCGATCAGCATGGCCAGACTTTCCAGCGGCGGGCGGCCGAAGGTCAGCGGCACCAGCAGGGCGACGCCCATGGTCGCGGTCAGCCCCGGCAGCGAGCCGATGACGATGCCGGCGGTGACGCCGACGCAGATGATGAACAGCACGCCCGGCGAGAAGACCGTGGCGTAGCTGGTGAACATCAGGCTCCAGTTGAAATCCATGCGTGTTCTCCTAGAGGTAATCCGCCAGCACGCCGGCCGGCATCGACAGGATCAGTACCTTCTCGAACACCAGCCAGACCGCCGCGGTGATCAGCGCCGGGGTGACGGCCAGCAGCAACGGGTTGCGCTTGCCCATGACCAGCATCATGAAGGTGAGGAAAATGATCGAGGTCGGGATGAAGCCGAGCGGCTCGAGGACGACAACGAAGATACTGCCCGCGGCCAGCGTGATCAGGCCGCGCTGCGTACCCTTGTCGGACAGGCGATACGGCTCGACCTTGCCCTTGCTCCTGCCGCGCACAGCGTTGACGATGAGGACGGCGCTGAACAGGATCAGCAGCCCGCCGAGCATGTTCGGAAAGAAGCTCGGTCCGATCTTCATGACGACGTCGGTCGGCATTTTTACGCCTTCCCAGAGCGCGAAGAGGCCGATCAGGATGCCGACGATCCCGCCGACGATATCTGCGACTTTCATATGGTGATGACTCCCTGCAAAACTACCCGTACGGTACTTCTATACAAAAAGGGCGGCCAGGGAGGCCGCCCTTCGAGCATCGCGCAACTTACTTCTTCGCGAGCCCCAGTTTCTTCATCACCGCTTCGACGTCCTGGTAGTTCTGGTCGAGGAACTTGGTGAAGTCGGCGGCGTTCTGGTAGGCCAGGTTCAGCGAAGCCTTGGCGGCAAATTCCTGGAATTCCCTGGAATCGAAAGCCTTCTTGTAGGCATCGGAGATCTTGGCCTTGACGTTGGCCGGAACACCCTTCGGCACGGCCAGGCCGCGCCAGGTGTAGAACTCGACGTCGACGCCCTGCTCCTTGAAGGTCGGCACATCCGGGAAGATCTTGTCGCGCTCGCCCGACATCACGCCGAGGATCTTCAGGTTACCGGCCTGCGCCTGGCCGCGTACTTCGGCGACGGAAACGGCGACGGCCTTGATGTGTCCGCCGACCAGTGCGGTCACCGCCGGTTGTGCGCCATTGAACGGCACGTGCTTGACCTGCACGCCGGTTTTCTCCGCCGCGAGGCCTGCGGCGATATGCCACACCGAGCCGGGGGCGGAGTTACCGATGGTGATTTCACCCGGATTGGCTTTGGCGTGATCCATGAAACCGCGCACCGTGCTGTACGGCGCATCCTTGCGCACGGTCAGCGCCGCCGGGTCGGAGTTGATGCGCATCAGCGGATCGAAGTCCTTCCAGGTGAACGGCACCAGTCCTTGCGGCGGCAGTGAGTTGAGTTCGAAGGTGATCATCCCGACGGTGTAGCCGTCCGGGCGGGCTGCGCGGATGGCGTTGTGGCCGATAGCTCCGCCGCCGCCGGTCTGATTGACCACGTTGATCGTTTGGCCCAGATGCTTTTCCGCTTCCTTGGAAAGGGCGCGTAACAGCACATCGGTGCCGCCTCCGGCAGTCCACGGGCAGATGACGGTGACCGGCTTTTCCGGGTAGGCAGCCAGGGCGGAAGCCGAGAAGGCGCCGGCGACCAGGGCGGTCATGCCGACGAACAGCGATTTCATTTTCATGGTGCGATCCTCCGTGTGGGTTCTTGTTGAACGTCTTTTGTGTGATGCGCGAAAATGGAACAACGTTCTGAATTTGTGAACGCTGTTCCGCACTCTATTGCTGCCGTCGTTGCACGTCAATAGTTTTGGTCAGGCGATCAGGCCGCAGATCTGAGTAGTTCCCACATGCGGCTGTAGCCACGGTGTCCACGGTTACAATCCGCTCTTTCTTCACTCGCCAAGGCAGCGCACCCATGATCGGAAACCTGTTCATCGTGGCGGCTCCCTCCGGAGCCGGCAAGACGACCCTCGTCCGCCTCCTGCTGGAGAACGATTCGCAAATCGGCGTGTCCATTTCGCATACCACGCGTCCGCCCCGACAGGGCGAGGAAAACGGCCGTGAATACCACTTCGTCGACGTCCCGGCCTTCCTCGAGATGGTCGATCGGGGCGGATTCCTCGAATGGGCGGAAGTGCATGGCAACTACTACGGCACCTCGAAACACTGGATCGCGTCGGAAATGGCCGCGGGGCGCGATGTGTTGCTGGAAATCGACTGGCAAGGAGCGCAGCAGGTGCGCAAGGTCTTTCCCGAAGCGATCGGAATCTTCGTCCTGCCGCCGTCGATGCCGGTCCTGGAAGCACGCCTGTCGGGCCGCGGCACCGACTCCGCCGAGGTCATTGCCCGGCGCATCGCCGCGGCGCGCGACGAGATGCGGCATGTGGACGAATTTGACTATGTTATTATCAACGACGATCTGCAGCAGGCGTCGCGCGACCTTCAGTCGGTCATTTCCGCTTGCCGGCTGCGTTACACGAACCAGCGCCAGCGACACACGTCGTTGTTCGCGTCATTGCTTTGAGTAGGGAATATGGCACGAGTTACCGTAGATGATTGTTTGGACTTCATCCCCAACCGCTTCCAGATGACCTTGGCCGCGACCTATCGTGCCCGTCAGATCACCGCCGGCGCGACGCCGATGGTTGAGGCGAACCGCGACAAGCCGACGGTGATCGCCCTGCGCGAAATGGCAGAGCGGTTGTACGGTCTGGAAGTACTCAACCGCGGCCACGCCTGATCGTCGGGAAAGGCTGGGTGGTGACCGATTGTGAATTACAGCGCCCCGGCCAGTTCCATTCCCTCACCGGACGGCTCTTCCGGCACCTCTGAACCGGAGCGGCGCGTCGTCGAATACGACTATGAAGACCCGGCGTACCGGGTGTTCATCGATACCCTGAGTTACCTGCCACCGGACGAGGTGGCGCTGGTCTGTGCTGCCTACCGTTTCAGCGATGAGGCGCATCAGGGGCAGACCCGTCTTTCCGGCGAACCCTACATCACCCATCCGCTGGCCGTCGCAGGCGCGCTGGCCGAATGGCGCATGGACGCGCAGGCCATTGTGGCGGCGCTGCTGCACGACGTGATGGAGGATACGGCGGTCACCAAGGCGCAGATCGCCGAGCGCTTCGGCAAGCAGGTCGCCGATCTGGTCGACGGCCTGTCCAAGCTCGACAAGATCGAGTTCCAGTCGTACCAGGACGCGCAGGCGGAAAACTTCCGCAAGATGCTGATGGCCATGGCCAGCGATCTGCGCATCGTGCTGATCAAGCTCGCCGACCGTCGCCACAACCTGCAGACGATGGCGCCGGTCCGCCCGGAAAAACGCCGCCGGATCGCGCACGAAACGCTGGAAATCTACGCGCCGATCGCCACCCGTCTCGGGCTCAACAACATTTCCCGGCAGTTGCAGGATCTGTCGTTCCGGCACATCTATCCGCTGCGTTTCGCGGTGCTGTCCAAGGCCGTCAAGGCTGCACGCGGCAATCGCCGCGAGTTGCTGACGAAGATCCTCGAAGGCGTGCACGGCAAGCTCGCCGAGGCGCATATCGAAGCCGGTGTTTTTGGCCGCGAGAAGAGCCTGTATTCGATCTACCGCAAGATGGTCGACAAGCACCTGAGCTTTTCTCAGGTGCTGGACATCTACGGCTTCCGGGTCATCGTCAAGGATATCGCGACTTGCTACCTGGCTCTCGGCGCGCTGCACTCGCTATTCAAGCCGGTGCCGGGAAAATTCAAGGACTACATCGCCATTCCCAAGGTCAATGGCTACCAGTCGCTGCATACCACGCTGATTGGCCCTTATGGTACGCCGATCGAGATCCAGATCCGCACCCAGGCGATGCACCACCTCGCCGAGGAGGGGATTGCCTCGCACTGGCTCTACAAGGACACTGCCGAGAGCGGCGCCGACCTGCAGGACAAGATGCACGTCTGGTTGCAATCACTGCTCGAACTGCAGAGCGCCACCGGCGACTCGTCCGAGTTTCTCGAGCACGTCAAGGTCGATCTGTTTCCCGACGAAGTTTACGTCTTCACCCCGAAGGGTCAGATCCTCGCGCTGCCGCGCGGGGCGACGGTCATCGATTTCGCCTACGCGGTGCATACCGACATCGGCCATCGTTGCGTCGCGGCGCGGATCGACCACGAACTGATTCCGCTCTCGGCCGAGCTGGCCAACGGCAACCAGGTCGAAATCATTACCGCGCCCTTCGCCAACCCCAACCCGGCCTGGCTCGGCTATGTGAAGACCAGTCGCGCGCGCAGCCGCATCCGGCAATTCCTGCGGGGCGTACAGCAGGAGGGCGCCAGTTCGCTTGGCGAGAGGATGCTGACCCAGGAACTGCTGACGTTGGGGGTCGTGCCAACCGAAATCCCCGCGCCCGTCTGGGAGCGCGTCATCCACGAGGCCGGTAAAAAGACGAAGCGGGAGTTGTATTCCGATATCGGCCTGGGCCGCAGCCTGGCGGCTGTCGTTGCGCGCCGCCTCGCGGAAGGTGACGAAGTGCCGCAGGCAGATGCCAGTCCCTCGAAAACCACTCCGTTGCTGATCCGCGGAACGGAAGGCATGGCGATTCAATTGGCGTCCTGCTGCCAGCCGATCCCGGGCGATCCGATCATCGGCCTGCTGCGCAAGGACCAGGGGTTGCGCATCCACACGCATGCCTGTCCCGAGGTCCGGAAATCGAGAAGTCCGGAGCCGCAGCACTGGATTCACGTGGAATGGGAGCCTGATCCGGAGCAGGTATTCGATGTCCGCCTCAAGGTGACGGCCAAGAATGTCCTCGGGGTGCTCGGGAAGGTGTCGGCGACAATTGCCCAAGCCGGCATCAATATCGAATACGTAAATATGGACCGGCGAAACGCCGGGATGTTTACGGACCTGCATTTTCTCGTGCAGGTCACCAGTCGTACCCATCTGGCGCTGTTGATGCGTGGATTGCGGCGTATCCCGGAGGTCGTCCGCATCGTTCGGGAACAGGAATCGTCTTGAGCCCGCATCCGTTACGGGCATTCTGATCAGGTGCTGATCGACACGCATTGCCATCTCGACGCGGCCGAGTTTGACGGCGACCGCGATACGGTGATGGAGGCGGCGAAGGACGCCGGTGTGTCGGCAATCATCGTTCCGGCGGTGCATCCGGGTAATTTTCCTGCGGTGCGGCAATGTTCTGTGCGCTACCCAACGTGTCATCCGGCGTACGGGATTCATCCCCTCAATGTGGAGCGATCCGGAGACGATTTCGGTCCGCAGTTCCGCCGGTATATCGAAGCGGAACTCGCCGGAGCGCATCCTCCGGTGGCAATCGGCGAGATCGGTCTGGACTTTTTTGTCCCCGGCGTCGACGTGGCGAGGCAGGAGTCGGTGTTTGCCGAGCAACTGCGTATTGCCCGCGATTTTGACCTGCCGGTGTTGCTGCACGTGCGCCGGGCGGTCGACGCCGTGCTCAAACAGTTGCGCCGGTTTGGCGTGCGCGGCGGGATCGCCCACGCCTTCAACGGCAGCCGGCAGCAGGCCGACGAATTCATCCGGCTCGGCTTCCGGCTCGGCTTCGGCGGGGCGATGACCTTCCCGCGCGCCACCCGCCTCCGGCAGTTGGCCGCGTCCCTGCCGCTCGAGGCGATCGTCCTCGAAACCGATGCGCCGGACATTCCGCCGGCGTGGATCGCCGGACGGCGCAACCAGCCCGGCGAGCTCCCGCGCATCGCTGCCGAACTGGCCGGATTGCGCGGCATGGATTCGGATGGCGCGGCGGATGCAACGACGCAGAATGCGCTGATGCTTTTTCCGGTTCTGGCCGGATCGGAATGATCCTTTTTGAGGTGGACAACCGAGGCTCTGCGTCGCCTCGAGTAGCCTTGCAGAGAACGATTCTCTGTCGCTTTTAAGGCGACATCATGATCGTTCAAAAGTTGCCGCAGCCCTGAAAAAACGCCATAATCCCGCCCTGTTTCTAGCATCAAGGGTCGCCGGCGTCCACTCCGGCGAGCTTTAAATTGCGCTGGTCGTAGCAAACTTCGCGTTAAGCGAGAAAGGATTGGGCGTGGAAATTTACAAGGCAGATGTAGTTATCGTGGGAGGAGGCGGAGCCGGTCTGCGTGCAGCTATCGCAGTTGCCGAATCGGATCCGTCGCTGAAGATCGCGCTGGTATCGAAGGTCTACCCGATGCGCAGCCACACCGTCGCCGCCGAAGGCGGTGCCGCGGGGGTCAAGCGTCCGGACGACAGTTTCGACTATCACTTCCACGATACGGTGGGCGGTGGCGACTGGCTGTGCGAGCAGGACGTCGTCGAATACTTCGTCCAGCAGGCGCCGGTTGAACTGACCCAGCTTGAGCACTGGGGTTGCCCATGGAGCCGCACGGCCGACGGCCACGTCAACGTGCGCCCGTTCGGCGGCATGAAGATCCAGCGCACCTGGTTCGCGGCCGACAAGTCCGGTTTCCACATCCTGCACACGCTGTTCCAGACCTCGATCAAGTATCCCTCGATCAAGCGTTTCGACGAGTATTTCTGCGTCGACCTGCTTGAAGAAGATGGCCGTTGCCAGGGCGTCGTGGCCATCGAAATGGCGACCGGCGAATTCACCATGATCGAAGGCAAGTCGGTCATCCTCGCCACCGGCGGCGCCGGGCGCGTTTTCCGCGAGAGCACGCTGGGCGGCATCGTCACCGGCGACGGCATGTCGATGGCTTTCCGTCACGGCGTCGCGTTGCGCGACATGGAATTTGTCCAGTACCACCCGACCTGCATGCCGATCACCGGCCTGCTGTTTACCGAAGCCTGTCGCGGTGAAGGTGGCTACCTGGTCAACAAGGACGGCTATCGCTATCTGCAGGACTACGGCCTCGGACCGCTGCAGGACAAGCCGAAGAACAAGTACATGGAACTCGGCCCCCGCGACCGTCTCAGCCAGGCGTTCTGGTATGAGCAGCAGAAGGGCCGCACCATCGAGCATCCGGTGATGGGCTCGGTCGTTCACCTCGATCTGCGTCACCTTGGCGAAGCCTATCTGCGCGAGCGGCTGCCGCTGATCTACGAAATGGCCGAAACCTTCATGGGCATCGATCCGGCCAAGGAACCGATCCCGGTCCGTGCTGGCGTGCATTACACCATGGGCGGGATCCGGGTTGACGGCAAGTGCGAGACCTCGCTGTCCGGCCTGTACGCGATCGGCGAATGTGCCAGCGTCGGTATCCACGGCGCCAACCGTCTCGGGTCGAACTCGCTGACCGAACTGCTGGTCTTCGGCAAGGTCGCCGGCGACGAAGCCGCCAAGCGCGCCAAGTCCGTTGCGCCGGGCAATTCCGCCAGCCTCCTGAAGCAGGCCCAGGCTGCCGAACAGCGCGTCATGGCACTAAGGACCAAGACCGGCGGTACCGAGCGCATCGCCGATATCCGCAAGGAAATGGTCAAGTCGATGGAAGATGGCTGCGGCATCTATCGTGTCGAGGAAACGATGCAGGCGAACTGCGACAAGCAGGCTGAACTGCGCGAGCGTTTCAAGAACGTCAAGCTCGACGACAAAACCGGCGTCTGGAACACCGAGTGGCTCAACGCCATCGAACTCGACTACCAGCTCGACGTGGCGCAGGCGATGGCGCATTCGGCGATCAACCGCAAGGAATCGCGTGGCGCTCACCAGCGTCTGGACGGTCCGGACGGTGCCTACACCCAGCGCGACGATGTCAACTTCCTCAAGCACTCGGACGCCTTCTATGTTCCGGGCAGCGCGCCGCGCATCACCTACGGCGACGTGAAGATCACCAAGTCCCCACCGGCAGCGCGTGTTTACGGTGCCGCTGGTGAAAAAGCAGACCAGGAAAGGAAAGCATCCAATGTCTGAGCAAAAAGTCATTGAAATCGAAGTGTTGCGCTACCTGCCGGAATCGGATCAGGCGCCGCACTCGGAGGTTTACAAGGTGCCCTTTACCGACGACATGTCGGTGCTGCAGGGAGCCCAGTACATCAAGGATAACTTCGATGGTTCGCTGACCTTCCGCTGGTCCTGCCGGATGGCGATCTGCGGCAGCTGCGGCATGATGATCAACGGCATCCCGAAGCTGTCGTGTGAAACCTTCCTGCGCGACTACTACCCGAACCGCATCACCCTCGAGGCGCTGGCCCACTTCCCGATCGAGAAGGATCTGGTCGTCGATCTCTCCGGCTTCATCGAGAAACTCGAAGCGATCCAGCCGTACATCATCCCGAAGGAGCCGCGCACGGTCGAGCAGGGCGAGTACATCCAGACGCCCGCGCAGTTCGCCGAGTACATCCAGTTCACTTCCTGCATCAACTGCACGCTGTGCTACGCGGCCTGCCCGCAGGTTGGCCTCAATCCCGAGTTCATCGGCCCGGCGGCGATCGCCCTGGCGCACCGCTATAACATGGACTCGCGTGACGGTGGCCAGGCGCAGCGGATGGAGTTGCTGGCGTCCGAAGACGGCGTCTACAACTGCAGCGCGGTCGGGTATTGCTCTGAAGTGTGTCCGAAGCATGTCGATCCGGGCAACGCGGTCAACGTCAACAAAATCAACGCAGCGAAGGACTACTTCCTGCGCTTCCTGTCACCGAAAGGGGGTGCCAAGTGAGCAAACGTCGTCCGTATGTCCGTCCGATGGACGGCTGGTGGAAAAAGAACCCGTTCTACGTTGAGTACATGGTTCACGAAGGCACGGCGCTGTTTGTTGCCGCCTACGCCATCACCCTGCTCGTCGGGCTCGTCCGGCTGGGTCAGGGCCCCGAGGCTTGGGCCGGCTGGCTCGAAGCGATGAAGAGCCCGCTGTCGATCGTTTTCCATCTGGCGCTGCTGGTGGCGATTGCCTACCACGCGCTGACATGGTTCAAGCTGTTCCCGCTGACCATGCCGCCGATCGTGGTGAATGGCAAGAGGGTTGAGCCGAACGTCGTCGTGAGCGCCGGCTGGACCGCCGCGATCGTCGCCGCTCTTGCGCTGCTTGGCGTTGTCTGGAGGATTGCCGCATGAAAACTCGTAAGCGTTCCAATGCCCCGATTTTCTGGGGCCTGTTCGGTGGCGGCGGCATGCTGGCCGCTCTCTTCGGGCCGATGCTGGTGTTCATCACCGGCGTGGCCGTTCCGCTCGGCCTGATTCTGCCGGCCGGCGCCATGGACTATCCGAAGATGCATGCCTTCGCGCAGAACTTCATCGGCAAGGGCTTCATCTTCGTGGTGATTTCCCTGTTCATGTGGCACGCCGCGCACCGGATCTTCCACTCGCTGCATGAAATCGGCATTCACGCCGGCTTCGGCTGCAAACTGCTGACCTACGGTGTGGCCCTGGTTGCCACGGTCGTGTCCGCGGTTGTTCTGCTCGGCATCGGCTTTTAACGGTTCGTTTTGTAGTGTGGGTTAGGGGGATGTAAGGCGGCAGAAAAACGGTGAGGGTCATTAAAAATGATAACGATGACCTTCACCGCGTCCGCCTGAAAACTCTGTTCCCATTGCCGACAAAAAACGGGGCGCCGGATTGTTTCCGACGCCCCGTTTCCTTATCGGTCGTGCAGGTCTATAAGGTCTATAGCGTCTCGCTGCGATCGCCCTGGCCAAAGCCGATCAGCGGTTCTTCGATCCCCTTGCCGAGGGCCATGACCTTGAACAGGTCGCCCATCTCGGCGGGCGAGATCAGTTTCTGAACGGCCTGTGCCTGCGGAAGATAGCGCGCCGTATCGTCAGCCGGAATTCGTGCGAGCACGTCCGGCAGTCCGCAGTTGAGCAGAAAGGCGCACTGCGTTGTATACCCGAGAAGATCGAGCCCGGCGCCATGGCCGGCCTCCACGATCGCGGTGAAGTCGACGTGGGCGGTGATGTCCTGCAGTCCCGGAAGGAAGAACGGGTCGGGATGGGCGTGGTGCCGGTAATGGCACATCAGCGTGCCGGCATCGCGCTGCGGGTGATAGTACTCGTGGCGGGGGAACCCGTAGTCGAGCAACAACAGTGCGCCCCGTCCGAGAATCCGCGCCCACGAGGCGGTCCAGTCCATGGCTGCAAGGTTGATCTCGCTGAGATAGCCGGGGGGCGGCTCGCATTCGTCGCCGAGCCCTTGCGATTGCGCCAGTACCTGCCCGGAGGCCGGCCGGTCTTCCCAGACGAAGGCGCCATCGCGCCAACTCACGCCGCGTTCCAGAATGAGCCGCAGATCGGTATCGTTCCCCCACACCACCAGATGCACCGGTAGCGCATCGAGGAGTTCGTTGGCCAGAACCAGACCGTCGAAGTGCTCCGGCAGTTTGTCCAGCCAGGCGACGCGATGCCGCAGGTGCGGGACGCGTTGTTCGATCGTGGCGCGCTGGCGGGCGCGAAGTTCGCCGGACAGGTCGAGAATGCTGTAACTGTCGGGCAGGCAGTCGCGCCGTTCGAGTTCGGCGAGCAGATCGGCGGCCAGTCGCCCTGAGCCGGCCCCTACTTCGATCACGTGCGGTGCCGAAAGATGAAGAATCTGCGCGGCCTGTGCGGCTAGCGTCTGCGCGAATACCGGGGTTAGCTCGGGTGCAGTGACGAAGTCGCCGGCGGCGCCGAACTTGTGCGCCCCTCCCGAGTAGTAGCCGAGCCCGGGCGTATAGAGCGCCAGCGTCATGAAGCGGTCGAAACCGATCCAGCCGCCGCAGGCCGCGATCTCGTCGCGGATGTGCGCGGTCAGCGCATCGCTGGCTTGGCGGGCATCCTGGTCGGGAGTGGGAAGGTTCATGGGCAGGCCGTGCTCTCTGAAACAAGGATCGGGACGATCTCGCCGTAGCCGAATTGCAGTTGCGACCATTCGGCTGCCGGCAGTTGTTGCCAATGGCCGACCAGCGAGCGCATGACGCCGGCGTGGGTGACAATGGCCACCTGCTGCAGCGACGGGTCGAGCGACGCGGCGAAGTCCTGCGCCCGGGCGAACAACGTGGCAACCGACTCGCCGCCGGGTGGAACGAAGCCGAGAAGGTCGTCGGCCCAGGCATCGAGTTGTGCGCGGTCGATCGCGTCCCAGCGCTGGCCCTCCCAGGTGCCGAAATGGATTTCGCTGAGACGTCGGTCAATCGTGACGTGCTCCGACAGCGCCTCGGCAAGCCGGCGGGCGCGGCGGAGCGGGCTGCTGAATACAGGGGTGTCCGTCGGGAGGTTCTGTTTTAACGCGTCAACCGTTGCGCCGAAATCAACGCAGTCGACGTCGAGTTGCCCGTAACAAACGCCCGGCGCGATCAGCGGCTGCGGATGGCGAATCAGGAAAACTTGCACAACAGGCCGGCGTAGAAGGCGACTTCGGAGAGTTGCTGGACCGCGCCCAGGCAGTCGCCGGTATAGCCGCCGATGCGCCGCTTGAACAGGCGGGTCAGCCACAGCGTGGCGCCGGCGGCGAGGACGAGGGCCGGGATGAACTGGAACGGCGAGAGGAGCAGCACGGGAAGCACGGCGGTTACACCGGCAAAGAGCATGTCCGACGAGCTGACGTGATTGTTGAACGGCTTGGCCTTGCCATCGGCGCGGGCGTAATCCAGCGAGCGCATGACGAAGGCCATGCACAGCCGGGAAACCGCCTGCCCGGCGATCAGTGCCACCGGAACGAGCAGCATGTCGATCTCGATCAGGGCGAAGAAGCGGACCAGCAGGATCATCGCCAAGGCGACGGCACCGTAATTGCCGACCCGCGAGTCGCGCATGATTTCGAGCACACGTTCGCGGCTCCAGCCACCGCCAAGGCCGTCTACCGCGTCGCTCCAGCCATCCTCGTGCAACGCACCGGTAACCAGGATGATCGTGGCCATTGCCGCGAGCACGGCCAGGGTTTTCGGCCAGAAGAACGAGGTGACCGCGAAGGCCAGGCCACCCAGCGTTCCCACCAGCAGCCCGATGGCCGGGAAGTAGCGGATGGCCCGCTCCAGCGCCAGGCTGTTTTGCCCGAGTGTGCCGGGGAGGGGGAGGCGGGTGAAGAAGCGGATCGCGCCGAGGAAGGTTTCCAGTTCCGAGCGTGGAGACATAGTCGCCCTCAGTTGTCGCGGTTACTTACGCCTGCAGATTCGAAACTGGCCATTTCGTTCAGAAAGGCCAGGCCAGAGCAGACCAGCGGATAGGCGATCGCGGCGCCGGTGCCTTCGCCGAGGCGCAGGCCGAGATCCAGCAGGGGCTCGCCGCCGAGGTCGCGCATCTGCGCGACGTGCCCGGGTTCTGCGGAACGATGGCAGAAGATGCAGTAGTCAGCCACGGCCGGGGCGATGCGCGCGGCCGCCAGCAACGCCGAGGTGGCGATGAAGCCGTCGATGAGCAGGGTCATGCCCCGCTCCGCGCCGCCGAGGAAGGCGCCCGCCATCATGGCGGTTTCGAAACCACCGAATTCGGCGAGTACGGTGACGGCATCCGCATCTGGCGGGAGGTCGGCGCGGGCGATGGCCTGTCCGAGCAGCTCGCGCTTGCGGACGAGACCGGCATCATCGAGTCCGGTGCCACGTCCGATGCAATCGAGCAGCGGGGTTTTGGTGTAGACATGGGTCAGCAGGGCGGCGGAAGCCGTGTTGCCGATCCCCATCTCACCAACGACGAGGACGTTGCAGCCGCCATCCGCCAGCTCCCGGACGACCTGCGCACCGCGCGCAATGGCGGCGAGGCATTGCGCGCGCGTCATCGCCGGTTCATCGAGGTAACTGCGCGTGCCGCCGGCGGCGATCTTGGCGTCGATCAACCCGTCGCGCGGGCCGAAATCATGGGCCACGCCGGCGTCGACGACCGTGACGGCGAACCCGTGCTGGCCGGCGAAGGCGTTGATGCCCGCGCCACCGGCCAGGCAGTTCTCGACCATCTGCCAGGTGACCTCCTGCGGGTACGCCGAGAGGCCGGCCCTGGCCGCGCCGTGGTCGGCGGCAAAAACGACGAGGTTCGGGCGGGTGAAGCGCGGCGACAACGACTGCTGGATGCGCCCCACGCGCAAGGCGATTTTCTCGAGGACGCCGAGCGATCCCAGCGGCTTGGTCTTGTTGTCGATCTTGTGTTGCAGCGCCGAATCGAGTGCTGCGCTGGGTGAGGAAATCGAGAAATTCATGGGGGAAGGGAGTGTGTCGGGAGAGCCCGCGGAAAGCCGCGATTATACGCCGCGGCACCCGTGCTAAGCTTCGCGCCATGAAAGAACTGATCCTCGGTGGCGCCCGTTCGGGCAAGAGCATGCTGGCAGAAACAAGGGCGGCGGAGAGCGGCATGCGGGTGGTGTATGTGGCCACCGCGCAGGCGCTCGACGGCGAGATGCGACGCCGTATCGCGCACCATCAGGCACGTCGTCCGGCAAGCTGGGGCCTGGTCGAGTCGCCGCTCGATCTGGCGGAAAACCTGCGCCGGAACGCCGCGCCGGATACCTGCCTGCTGGTCGATTGCCTGACGCTGTGGCTCTCGAACATGCTCTTCGCCGGCAAGGCGGCCGCGCAGGCCGAGGCTGGCGAGGCCGTGGACTGCGCGCTGTTCCGCGACGAGGTCCAGGCGCTGATCGACGTGCTGCCGGGCCTGCCGGGGCGGGTGATCATGGTCTCCAACGAGGTCGGCTGGGGTATCGTGCCGATGGCCGCGGTGTCCAGGTTGTTCTCCGACGAACAGGGGCGGTTGAATCAGCGCGTGGCGGCGGTGTGCGAGCGGGTGACCCTGGTCGCCGCCGGCCAGCCCTTGGTACTCAAATCGACAAACGGGTAATTCGCGAGGGAATCGTCATGTATCAGCGCATCATGGCCGCAATCGACAGCAATTTCGCCAACAGTCCCGTCTTCGAGGCAGCGATCCAGGTGGCCGGGAAGTTCGGCGCCCGACTGGTGCTCTGCCATGCACTGGACGAGACGATTCTTTCCCAGAACACCGCGCAGGTCGTGTTTCCCGACGGAGTTCGCCCGATCGAGGACTCGCTCCGTTCTGACGCAGAAGCGTTCCTCGACGAAGCGGCAGCCCTGGCGCGGCAAAGGGGCGTCGGAACGGAAGTCCGCCTGGTCGAATCGGAAACCGAAAATGTTCCGGAAATGCTGACCCGTGCGGCCAAAGACTGGCAGGCAGATCTGCTGGCCGTCGGCGCTCGTCAGAGTCAAGGGGTGGGGCGGCTGCTCGGCGGTAGCGTGGCCGAACAACTGGCCCGCAAGGCCGCGGTTTCGCTGCTGCTTGTCAAGTCGGAGTAAGCGGTTACTTTGCCTTCCGACCTTATTTCATCGGCTTGAGGAAAAAAAGAACCCGATGCCGACGACGATGAGGATGGCCGGCCACCACACCCGCAGCAGGTGACCGAGGTCGATGCGCAGGTAGCCGAGGTTGTGGGCGAGGGCGATGCCACCGGCGATGATCAGCAGGATTCCATTGAATCGGCTCTTTACCATTTGTTTTCCTTCATGAGGCGTTGTTCTTGAGCATGGGCAGCCATTCGGCCAGTTTCGCCATGTCCATGTGCTGCTCGACGGCGTCGGCCAGACGGTCGAGATCGCGCTCGCGGCGTTCGTTCGGGTCGAAACTTGCCGAGGGCTTGTGGCCGGCCCACTCGAGCAGCGCATTGAGTGCGTCAGGCTGGTCGAAGAGGCCGTGGCAGTAGGTTGCCAGAAGCTGGCCGTCCTCCGAGATCGCTCCTTCCGGCACGCCGTCGAGTTGCGTCGACGGATGTTGCATCGCCGGGCCGTGTGTTAAGCCCATGTGGATGCGGTAGCCGGTGATCGCCGGTGAACCCGGAAGTGCCAGCGAGCCACTGACGTTCTCCAGATTTTTTTCCGCCGCCAGCGTCGTCTCGTAGTCGAACAGCCCGAGGCCGGGCGCGCTGCCCGGCGCGCCTTCGAGGCCGAGCGGGTCGTTGAGTTTCATGCCGAGCATCTGCAGCCCCCCGCAGATGCCGATCACCTTGCCGCCGTAGCGCAGGTGGCGGCGGATCGCTTCTTCCCAGCCCATTGCACGCAGCCAGTTCAGATCAGCCTGCACGGCTTTCGAACCGGGCAGCACGATCAGGTCGCACGGCGGCACCGGCTCGTGCGGGCCGACGAAGCGGAAATCGACGTCCGGATGGAAGCGCAGCGGGTCGAGGTCGTTGTGGTTGGAGATGCGCGGATACGCCGGGGCGATCACGCGCAGTTGCGCGTTGGTCTTCGCCTCCTGTCCTTTCGGCAGCGCGTCTTCCGCATCGAGGTACAGGCCGTGCAGGTAGGGCAGCACGCCGAGCACCGGCTTGCCGGTCCGTTTTTCAAGCCAGGTCAGGCCCGATTCGAGCAGGCTCATGTCGCCACGGAAGCGGTTGATGACGAAGCCCTTGACTCGTGCCTGCTCGCTCGGCGAAAGCAGTTCGAGCGTGCCGACGAGGTGGGCGAAGACACCGCCGCGGTCGATGTCGGCGACGATGATCACCGGGCAGTCGACCACTTCGGCGAAGCCCATGTTGGCGATGTCGCGAGCGCGCAGGTTGATTTCCGCCGGGCTGCCGGCGCCTTCGACGATGATGCAGTCGTAGGCGGCGCACAACCGCTCCCAGGATTCGAGCACGGCCTTCATCGCGCGCGGCTTGTACTCGTGGTAGTCACGGGCGTTCAGGTCGGCGTGCGCCTTGCCGTGGATGATCACCTGCGCCCGCTTGTCGCTCGACGGCTTCAGCAGGATCGGGTTGAAGTCGATATGCGCCGGTACGCCGGCGGCCAGCGCCTGCAGCGCCTGGGCACGGCCGATCTCGCCGCCGTCGACAGTGACGGCCGAGTTGAGCGCCATGTTCTGTGGCTTGAACGGTGCGACGCGCGCGCCGCGCCGGGCCAAAACGCGGCAGATCGCCGCGCCGAGGACCGACTTGCCGGCGTCGGAAGTGCAGCCCTGAACCATCAGGCAGGGCGTCCTGGTTTGCTGGTTTGCCATGATTTCCTTACAAGTGACCGTCATTCCGGTTAATGCCGGAATATACCCACCGGATTTCCGCAGCTAACGGTCACCGGGGGGATCGGCGTAGAATCCCGCCTTCGTTTCCGCGATTTTCTCATGCCTTTCGTTTTTTCTCCCGCCGGTTTACCGACAGATCTACCCCCTTCGCTGTGGTTGCCGCTGGCCGCGCTCGCCGGCGTCGTCCTCGACCGGCTGCTCGGCGAGACGCGCCGCTGGCATCCGCTGGTCGGCTTCGGGTGGCTGGCCAACGTCATCGAAGGGTCTTTGAATGCTGGCCGACGCAGCCGGGCCAAAGGCGTTGTTGCCTGGATGCTGGCCGTGTTGCCGTTGACGGCACTGGCGTGGTGGGCGCGCGGTGCCGGGAGGTTCGGCTGGCTGCTCGATGTCATCCTGCTTTATTTTGCGCTCGGGGGGCGCAGTCTGGCCGAACACGCCGAACGTGTCGCCAGCGATTTGCACGCCGGTGATTTGCCCGCGGCGCGCGAACACGTCGGCTGGATCGTCTCGCGCAACACCGCCGAGCTCGATGAATCCGGTGTGGCCAAGGCCTGCGTCGAATCGGCGCTGGAGAACGGCAACGATGCGGTATTCGGCGCCCTGTTCTGGTTTGCCCTGTTCGGCGGTGCCGGCGTGGTGCTGTTTCGCCTGTCCAATACACTCGATGCGATGTGGGGCTACAAGACCGAGCGCTTCCTGCGTTTCGGATGGGCCGCAGCGCGCATCGACGATCTGCTCAACTACGTTCCGGCCCGTCTGACGGCGCTGTCCTACGCCCTGTTCGGCGAAACGAAACGGGCGCTAACCTGCTGGCGTCGGCAGGCGCCGGTGTGGGAGAGCCCGAATGCCGGACCGGTGATGTCGGCCGGAGCGGGCAGCCTCGGACTCGCCCTTGGCGGCCCGGCGATCTACCACGGCCACGTCGAGGAGCGGCCGGTTCTCGGCGAGGGCCGGCCGGCACGCGGTGAGGACATTCCACGCGCCTTGTCTCTCGTCCGGCGCAGCATCGGCCTGTGGCTGGCCGTTCTTCTGGTGATTGGAGTTTGCGGTGCTTGAACACGGCGGACGTCTGCGGCAGGCGTCGCAGGACTACGGAATCCCCCTTGAAAACTGGGTCGATCTGTCGACCGGCATCAATCCCGATGCCTACCCGGTGCCGCCGATCGATCCCCTGGCCTGGCTACGCCTGCCGGAGGAAAACGACGGCCTGGAAGCGGCGGCCGCCGCCTATTACGGCAACCCACGGCTTTTGGCGCTGCCCGGTTCGCAGGCGGCGATCCAGTCGCTGCCCAAGTTGTTCAGGCCGATGGTCCTGGCCTGTGTTTCGCCGCTGTACGAGGAACATCCGCATGCCTGGGAAACGGCCGGGCACCGCTTGCGCCGCCTGCCGTCGCTGGCGCGGGCCGTGTCCGTCGCCACGCCGGCCGTGCTGCTCTGCAATCCCAACAACCCGACGGCCGAGCGCCAGCCGAGAGAGGCCGTGCTCGACGCTGCCGCGCAATTGCGTCGCCGTGGCGGATGGCTGATCGTCGACGAAGCCTTCGCCGACGCCGAACCGGAAAACACCGTCGCCGCGCTCGCCGGGAGCGAGGAAGCGCCGAACCTGATCGTGCTGCGCTCGCTCGGCAAGTTTTTCGGCCTGGCCGGGGCGCGGGTCGGTTTCGTTTTTGGCGCGGCGGAGAAGCTTGAACCGCTGCGCGAGATGCTCGGGCCGTGGGCCGTTGCGCATCCCGCCCGCGTCGTCGCCCGTGCCGCCCTCGAAGACAGGGCATGGCAGGCTCTCGCACGCGAAAGGCTCGACTCGGCGTCGCAGCGGCTCGCCGAGATGCTCGCGCCGCTCGGTGCGGTGCGCCGTACGGCGCTGTTCTGTACCGTCGGAGGCGGCGATACGCCACCGGCAACCGCAGCGTTGGCCGAGCATTTCGCCCGGCGCGGCATCCTGGTCCGTCGCTTCGATGCGCCGGGTCTCTTGCGCTTTGGCTTGCCTGGCTTGGAAGAAGAATGGCAGCGTCTGGCCGCCGCGGTGGGTGAGTGGTCGCCGTCGTGAGACGGCTCGCATTTGCCCTGATCGCCGCGTTGTGCTCGGTACAGGCGTCCGCCGATGTCCGCGTCACCGATGACACGGGCGCCACGGTAACCCTGAAGCAGCCGGCCCGGCGCATCGTCACCCTGGCCCCCCATCTCGCGGAAACGCTTTTCGCCGCCGGCGCCGGTGACCGCCTCGTCGGAACAGTCGACTACAGCGACTACCCGGAAGCGGCGAAAAAGGTGCCGCGGGTCGGCGGCTACTCGCGCGTCGACCTCGAAACCGTCGTCGCGCTCAAGCCGGACCTGATCATCGCTTGGCACAGCGGCAACGCGCCGGCGAACGTCGAGAAGCTGCGCGGATTCGGCTTCCCGGTTTACGTCTCGCAGCCCGATCGTATCGAGGACGTGGCCGGGGAAATCGAACGCATAGGCCGGCTGGCCGGGACGTCGGCGGTTGCCGATGCGGCGGCGGAAAACTTCCGGAAGCGCATCGACGGTTTGCGTCGTCAGTACGAAAAGAAGGCCACGGTCCGCACGTTCTACCAGATCTGGAAGCAGCCGCTGTCGACGGTCGGCGGCCGCCAGATCATTTCCAGCGTCATCCGATTGTGCGGCGGCGAAAACGTTTTTGGCGACCAGCAGGCGCTGGCGCCGGTCGTATCCGTCGAGGCCGTCGTGGCCGCCGATCCCGAGGCGATTGTCGCCAGCGGCATGGGCGAAGCCCGACCGGAGTGGCTCGATGACTGGAAACGCTGGCCGGCCATTACCGCCGTTGCCCGGAACAACCTGTTCTTCGTGCCCCCCGAGCTGATCCAGCGCCATACGCCGCGCCTGCTCGACGGCGCGGAACTGCTCTGTCGGCATCTGCAAACCGCGCGCGATCGACGCGCGAAGTGATTGAATTCTTTGAAATGCGGGATAGACGCCGGGGCCTAAAACCGCTATGCTTGCGCCCCTTCGCAATTTCAGCGCGCCCGTAGCTCAGTTGGATAGAGTATTGCCCTCCGAAGGCAGGGGTCGGACGTTCGAATCGTCTCGGGCGCGCCAATGAATTCAATGGGTTAGGCTATTTTAGCCTACCCATTTTCATTTTGTGACCACTCCGTGACTAATTTGTGACTACGCTGTGACCGTGTGCTGCGGGCCAAAATAGTATGTTGTCCGGAATGACCACTGCTTTCCGTGACCGCAAGGATCGGCGCCAGATACTGGTTAGCCGCTAGTTTCCTGTTCGCCTCGATCGGATTGCGTTCCCGGTACAGCAGTGTCCGGGATGTACTCTGCCAGTTGTTCAATCCGGCAGTCAAAGTAGGCGCATAACCGATCCACATGATCGGTGAGTGTGCCATATCCCCGCTGGTTGACCATCTTGGATAAGGTCACGCGGCTTATTCCTGTCGCTTCCGCTAACTCAAGAAGTGTAATTCGCCGTCCCTCGCGGAACTGCTTCTCGGCTAGGAGTTGCTGTATGTGGAATCGAATCATTGTTTGTCTAGTTTAACAGAAGAAAAACTAGGCTTGCATTTTCGCTCTGCAGTGTTAAACTAGTTATACATTGATGTCGATAGGTGCATCAATGTTTGTTTAGTAAATCACTGGAGAGATAGAAATGACACAAACTTACCTGACAACTGATGAACTGTCCGCACGAATCAAATATGACTCACGGACTATCCGTGAACGACTAAAAGATAGCGTACTGCTCGAAGGGATTCATTACATCCGCCCGTTTGGCGGTCGGAAGATTCTCTTTATCTGGGAAAAAATCGAAGAGGACATGAGCATGTGTGCCCAGCATGCCTTTTCGATTCCCTTGGCGAACGGAGGTGTATGCCATGGCTAGTATCCAATTGAGAAAGGAGACGGGCACCTTGATCATCGACTTCTATTACCAGGGTACCCGTTGCCGCGAACAAACCACCTTGCCCGATACGTCCGCGAACAGGAAGCGTCTCCAGAAGGTTCTCGACCGAATCGAATCCGAGATTGCCGCGTGCACCTTCGATTACCGCCAGTTCTTCCCGACCAGCCGGCAGGCGGTCAAGTTCGATCCGGTCAGCCAACCGTTGGCTCCGGCGGTCAGCATCGCGAACCCGGCACGTGTAACGACCGCACCGGTCACGCCGCTGTTCAGGGAATTCGCCGAGGTCTGGTACAGCGAGAAAGAAATCGAATGGCGGCGCTCGCACAAGACGCTCATCCGTAACGAACTCGATCGCAGCCTGATTCCCGAATTCGGGGATCGGGAGGTCGGCCAGATCTCCAAAGCTGACGTGCTTGCCTTCCGCGCCAAACTCGCCAAAGTCACCGCGAAGGGCAAAAAAACCTCACTGTCCGCTGCAAGAATCAACAAGATGCTGAATCCGCTTAGGCAAATCCTCAATGAAGCGGCCGACCGCTTTGATTTTCGCACGCCGTTTGCCAATATCAAACAACTCAAGATCAAGCGTACCGACGTCGATCCCTTTACCCTCGACGAAGTCCGCACCTTGCTGGAAACGGTCCGCGCCGACTTTCGGCCGTATTTCACGGTGCGTTTCTTCACCGGCCTGCGCACCGGCGAGATCGACGGACTGCAATGGCAATACGTCGATTTTGACCGTCGCCTCATCCTGGTTCGGGAAACCATCGTCGCTGGCGAAGAGGAGTACACCAAGACCGACGGCAGCCAGCGCGACATCCAGATGAGCCAACTCGTCTATGACGCCCTGAAGGAACAGGAGCAGGGCACCCGCCACCTGTCGAAATTCGTTTTCTGCAACCGGCTGGGACAGCCGCTCGATTACAAGAACGTCACCAACCGCGTCTGGAAACCGCTGCTCCGCCACCTTGACCTCAAGGTCCGGCGTCCCTACCAGTGCCGGCACACGGCTGCCACGCTCTGGCTGGCCAGCGGCGAGTCCCCCGAATGGATCGCCCGGCAACTGGGCCATACCACCACGGAGATGCTCTTCCGGGTGTACAGCCGCTACGTCCCCAACCTCACCCGGCGCGACGGTTCGGCCTTCGAACGCCTGCTCACCGGAACGATCGGCCACGGAGGGCGTCAGGTCGTTCTTCCGGATAGCAACACAGTAACCCAACCGATGGAGGGGCAGGTATGAGCTACCCCATCAACACCCCCACGCCGTCCGGCACGACCTCTCCTGTAGAAACGCGGGCCCTGGCTCCCTACTACCGTCTGACCAGCCTGATGCGTCTCCCCGGCAAGACCGGGACCGGCGTCTACAACGAAGCCACGCTCTACTGTGCGGGAGATACTCTGCGCCTCGGCTGGACCTCGCCGACGGTAGACTCCCGCCTGCGCCGGGGCGACATCGTCACCGTCCGGGAAGGGCGGGCGAGGGCGCCTCGCCCCGAGGTGCTCACGGTGTTGCGCATCGCCCGCGTCGATCAGCCGGTGGCCGCGGTCAATCCATTCGAACTGGTGCCGAGTTCGTGGCTCAATGACCGGGTGCTCGCCCAACGCGCAAAAAGCCTTTGGGAGCAGATGGAGCGTTCCCTGCAGCATTTGCTGAATGCCGTGCTCTGGGACGGGGCGCGTTTCTACCGCTACGTGACCGGCCCGGTCTCGCTGGCGGAGTATCCGGCGCCGCCCGGTGGCACCTTCCGCCGTGCCGTCGCGCTCGCCGAAGAAGCCGTGTTGCTGGCCGACGGCCTGCCCAACGTCGCGCGCGGCGTGCTCATCGCCGCCGCCCTGCTGCACGAGGCCGGCAAGGCCGACGATTTTCGTGTGGCGGCTGACGGGAGCGGGGTGGCCTTAAGCGAGCGCGGCCGCTGGATCGGTTACCAGCACACCCTGCTCGAATGGCTGGGGGTCGCCCGAACCAAGAGCATCGTCCCGGACGCGCTGTACCACTTGCTGGTCCACGTCCTGATCGCCGTCCACCGGCCACTGGAATCCCCGCAGGCGATCGAGACGGCCATCCTGAAGGTCGCCCGCGGTTTCATCGACAGCCCCGAACGGCTGCGTCAGGCCGACAGGCTCATTCCCTGCGCCCGCGAGACCTTACATTGATCCACCCGCGCGGTGCCGTTGGCTCGACGTCGATGGCGCAACGTCGACGGCGCCGCCTCACGGCATCTGGAGATTTTTATGACTCAAACCCAACCGACCTTCATGCAACGCTGCCGCGCCGAATGGCGGCGGCTCAATCCCTACTACCTCCCCGAAACGAAAGGGCTCTTCTCCGTATTCAAGGCCGGGTTCCGGGAGGGATGGGTAGGGTTTTTCGCTCCGCTGCGCTTCGTGTGGTGGCTGGTTGCCCAGAGCTGGCGCCGTGGGGGAAGGCGGGGATGCCCATGAAACCCAATCGCTATCCCCCCGACCCGGACCACGGTCCGCCTGAAACCCGGACGGCTTCTCCGACTGCTTCCCCGTTTCCTCAAACAGGCCGCCTGGCAAGCCGGAGACGTCTTGCTCGCGCAGCTTGAAAACGCTCATCGGGTTTGGACACGGCTGCAGGATGAAGGGATTTGGCGGATCGATCGTCTGCGCCGGCGCACCGGATCCACGGCGGACGGCGAGGCCGTCGGCCGAAGGATTCGAACCTTCGGGGATTACTTGGCCCTGCGGCGTGAACGCGCCGGGCAACCCCCGTTCTTTGACCGAATGCTCGACCGTTCTATGGAGAAACGATGACGAATTTACGTACAAAACTACGTCTGACGAGCATTGGCGTCCTCGCGATAGTCTTCCTGAGTATCGCCATGGTCGCTTTGGTGGAAGTGCCTCACCAGAAACCACGTCATCTGATTCTCGATGCGCTGGACTGCGAAGGTGTGCGGCGGCTTGGCTTGTCACCCTCACCGATCGACCGTGGCATCTGCGAACTGGAGGCGAAAGCCGCCTTCGGATCGGATTGGATGAAGATCGGTAACTTCCTCGCCGCTTGGCTTCTCGGCGATGGATGGGACGTTTTGATCCCGGCCATTGATCACGGGGAAAAAACCGCTCTGGTTGTTGACGACGACAGCCGCTACTATCGAATTCAGGTCAAAGGCCTTCAGAGCGATAGCGAGGATGCGGTCGTCGAGAACAAATGGCGATCTGCGAAAATTGATTACGTGGCGTATTTTCAATTGCCGGCGAGTGGGGGTACATCACTCCTGCATTTCCCGAAGAACGCAGGCCGCTGAAGTCACCGGGGCATATCCGGTTTCACAAGCATCCGACGAATTTTTTGAAGGCGTTTAAGAAAATCTAAGTAGTTAGGCGCTGGCTAGGGAGCAGCGCCGTTGATCCCTACAGAGCGGGCGCGGCAATCACCACCCCCCGATTTTCCGTTAGACCTGTTCTGCCGGAAGCGGCAATTCCAACTTTCCCTGCCGCGCCGAATCCGGAATTGGCAGATCGTCAATTTTGACGGATTTCAAGTTGAGTTTCGCGGCTATCCGAGCGAGATCACCATCTTCTGAGTAAATTGCGGTGGCGCCTTCAGTCTTCGCGATGGCAGCAATCTGCCAGTCAAACTTAGCCTTTGCCCAAGTCTTCGCTTCGTTGCGTTTGTCGCCGCCGGTCTTGGCGGCGTCGATCATCAGAGCGCATTCCATGGCTGCTCTGCTACCAAAAGGTGCAATCCTGAAGCAGCCCGAGGCAATTAGTTTCTGATAGTAGGCGTCGCGGGCTTTATCGGCTTTGGCAAGAAACTCAGCGAGAGCTGGAGTTGGAATTAGTACCTTTGTACGCTGCTTGGTGGTTGTCAGAATGAGATGATCAAGCCGAACCCTTCGATCCCCTTTGATTTGTCCGTACCGGGTGAACTCTGTGCAGGCGTGCCGACTGAAATATGGTCAGGGGCTAAAGCTGGTTTTTTGATAGCCAGCGGAAGATCAGTGTAGCGTAGTTGTCGTTGGACAGCCCTCCATTCCGGTAAAGTGGATGCGGTTTTGGCGCTGGAGAGTCCGCGTAGGGCGTAGCCCGTAGCGGAATTTCCAGCGCGGCGGTTCAGAGGGGTTCAGGAACGGGAGTGCGTTTGCTCTGCTCTCTGTCTTTGATTCTCGACCGGGCCACCTCACTGCTGTGACGGAACCGGTATGACTCGTTTCCGGTTTCGACGATGTGGCAATGATGGGTCAGGCGATCGAGCAATGCCGTGGTCATCTTGGCGTCCCCAAAGACACTGGCCCATTCGGCGAATGGCAGATTGGTCGTGATCATCACGCTGGTGTGCTCATAAAGTTTCGAGAGCAGGTGGAACAGCAAGGCACCACCGGCCTGGCTGAACGGCAGATAACCCAGTTCATCGAGAATCACGAGATCCATGCGCATGAGTTGGAACGCCAGTTTGCCGGCCTTGCCGGCGGCTTTCTCCTGCTCGAGCAGATTGACCAGATCGGCCGTTGAATAGAAGCGCACACGCTTGTCGTGCTGGGTAATGCCAGATACCCCCAATGCCGTTGCGAGATGAGACTTCCCGGTTCCGGTACCACCGACGAACACGACGTTATGCGCTTCTTCGGTAAAAGCCAGCGTCGCCAGTTCCATGATCAGGCTACGATCGATCTTCGACTGCCCGAAATCAAAGCCCGCCAGATCACGATGCACCGGAAACTTGGCGCTATGCAATTGGTAGCTGATCGAACGTACGTGTCGGTCCGTGTGCTCGGCTTGCAGAAGGTGTTCGATTAGCCAGCGCGACGTTTGCAGTCCGGCGCTATCTCCTTGCGCAACAACCTCTTCCCACGCGCCGGCCATGCCATGCAGGCGGAGGTTTCTCAGTTCGGCGGCAACATCACGCATGGCTCACCTCCTGGCGCAGACGGTCATAGCGGCTTGTATCGGCGACAGGAATCTCGCTCACCGTCAAATGCGTCTCCACCTGGGGCGGCGGTGGTACCGACTTGAGTCGGTGCAACACATTCTCGATATGTTCGATACTCGGATGGCCGGATTCCAGCACCAGTTCGACTGCGACCAGGACGGATTCCAGCCCGTGGCGGGGAACGGCTGCCAGAATCTTGGCCATGAGACGATCGCCACCTTCCCGTTTGAGCAGCCAGGCACGCAACTGCTGAAGCGGTTGGGGCATGTCAGCGAAGGGGGCACCGTTGCGTAGTGCGCCCGGTTTGCGTTCGACTAGGGGGATGTAGTGTTGCCAGTCGTAACGCGTTTCGTTCCGCCCGAAACAGCGCACGTGGCTTGCGATCAACGTATCGTGGGCAACCAGATCGATCCGTTCCGGATAGATACGGATGCTCACCATCTGACCGACCAGTTCGCATGGTACCGAATAACGATTACGCTCTTCCGATACCAGGCAGGTACTGGAGACCTTGCCCAGCGTCTCCACGTAACCGTCAAACGGCGTCACCATTGGCATGAGATGCGGTTGTTCCTGTTCAAGCATCTCGGCCAGCGTCAGGTCGTACTCGGGATGCTTGAGTTCCCCCCAGAGTGCGCGGCAACGCGCCAGCAGCCACAGATTCAACTCGGTGAAGGAGCCGAAGCGCTGTCCGGCCGCATCCTGCCAAAGCCGTCGCCGGCTATCCTGAACGTTCTTCTCAACAACCCCTTTCTCCCAGCCCGAGGCGACATTGCAGAATTCCGGATCGAAGAGATAATGCGCTGCCATGGCGGCGAAGCGGGTATTGACGACGCGGGCCTTGCCTTTCTTGACCTTGTCGACCGCAGTCTTCATGTTGTCGTAGATGCCACGGCGCGCCACACCGCCCAGAGTGGCAAACGCGCGCGTGTGCGCATCGAAAAGCATTTCGTGGCTCTGTGTTGGATACGCCTGCACCACGAACGCCCGGCTGAAGCAAAGCTTCAGATGCGCCGCCATGATCTTGCGCCAGACGCCACCAATAACCAGATGCTCTTCGCTCCAGTCGAATTGATGCGCGTCCCCCGGTTCGAATTGCAGTGGCACGAAGGCGCGCACTGCCGACTGCCCATGGCTGGCGTGCCAGGCACGAACAAAATCGGTGACTGCCGTGTAACCCCCTGAGTAGCCCTTCGCCTGAATCATCGACAGCAGCTTCAGCGCGGTGCGCCGCTCACGACGCGGACGACGCGCATCAGCCTTGAGTGCTTGAAGCAGGTCTTCCTTGAACGGCGTCAGCTTGCCGGGCCTGCCTGCTCGTTGGTATTTCGGCGCACTACCTGCCGGCGCCTTCACCCATTTCTGGACGGTCGTCCTCGACAGCCCTGTTCTCTTCGCAATCTCCGATCGGGACATCCCGTCCCGGTAAAACATCCTGCGTACCTTGCCAAACATTTCCATGGTGATCACCCCATCTCGCTCCTGCGCAAAAAATGCACAGGGTAGGTTGAACACCCTGACCAATTTTAAACCGGCACAACCTCTTCAAACTGCCTGGAATTCAGTCGGTACGAACACCTTTGATTTTGTCATTGAATAATTCAACCAACACCGAAGCATCGAAGAGGATCAATTATTCACCCCGAAGTTTTTTGAGTTCTTCTTGAGGAGCAGCCATGTCGTTCCACTGGCTGCCATCAATTGCCCTAAGCCCGGCAATCACGTCTTGCAAGGGGGTATCGTCCAGCGCCTCGAAACTCTGAATATCAAATAAATCCAGCTCCCACTCACCCTGCTGGTTACGTCGCCATTTGCCTTTGCCACTGACGCGAACTTGAGCGCCGAATATGTGGCTTGCAAGGTTCTTGGCGATATCTCGTTTCGTGTTGCAGCGGAAATACTGGCCGTTTTCACCCTCTAGCATCACCGGGACGGTTTCATCCTTGCCGCCAATCCGTATAACAGTGCCGTCCAGTTCGCCCTGTTCATACAGAACAACCTCTTCCGCTAGCGGTGTTTTTGCTCCTTTGAACTCAAGAATCTTAGCGCCACCACGGGGGCGGATATATGCAGATGCATTATCTTCGCGGAGCATTTCGTTGATTCGCTGCTTGGCATTGCTCAATTCTTTGGGCGCATCGCTGGTGTCAACCAGACGGAGCCTCGCTTCAACCTTGGGTTGGGCGGTGTTTTCAACCGAAATGACGGGGACAGCACTGCCCTTCACGACCTTGACGAAATGCACATGATCTTTGTTGCCAAACAGCGTAGCAAGTTGGGCCAAATAATCGGCGAGACGACTCATGGGCAACGTGTCCGGCGCCCATGCGTCAATCCTGAAATCGTAAAGATGTGTTTGCTTATCCACTTTGCCGTACCCTCAAATCGCAGTATGGCACCCAGCCAACGAACTTCACAAGACCTGCCGCGAGACCAGAGATGAAGGCGCGTTCACGGTGGCAACGTTATGCCGACTTCTTCAAGCTCTCTCTTGAACCGATACCACGTTGATTTCGGCATTGAAGCCATGACGGCATCCCTACCCTTCTCGCGTAGGTCGGCGAGTCTGCACGCCATCTCCCAGGCCTTCATGTACTTGAATTTTCCGCGTAGCAGTTCAAGCTCCGGGTAGTGCTCCTTTGTCTCCTTCGCCCGTTGCGCTTTTTTGTTTTCGATGTACGCCGTCTCTTTTGCGTTGGCAGCGTCGATGGCAACAATCTCATCCATCGACCGCACAACGTGCCGCTCCTCTTTGCCCACCGCGCCCTTGGTCACGTAGACCAGCAGATGCTGCTTCTTATTCTTCTGCTGACGGGCGTAGGCAAAACTCACCGCCTCGTCGTAATCGAAAAACTTCCGCAGAGGCTTTACCTCGCTCCGCGCACAGAGTCGGTCGCGGGAGTTGTCGCCCACTGCCCAGCCTTCTTGACACCAATCCATTAAGTCGATGACGTCAACGTTGGCGGGCATGAGGCAATCGGGGATGGAGTATTGTTTTCCACCCTGCGAAAAGACGTGAACCATGTTGCGGTAGTGGTACTTATAGCCGTCGACGTAGATAACGAGGTGGCCGTGGGGGAGTGGAGTTGGCATGGCTAACTATTCGACCGACTGAAGCACACCGGGCATTTGATGTACCAGATTGACACGAACGGCTTCGACGAGGTGCAGTGCCGTAAATCAAGCCAAATCAGGCAGCTTGAATTCCTCGAATAGCCCGCAACACGACTCTTAAACTTCGGTCAGCGCGATGTTGGCGACTTGCGCATAATGCAGAGGGTTTTTAGCTTGGCGGACGCGGCGCACCGTGATTGACGAGCGTTCGGGCGGCTGCCTCCGCGGCCGGTAAGCTAAAAAGCCTGTTGGACTGAACCGGCGCACCGGCGGTGAAGCTATGGGAATTGAATCGTAGCGCTCGGCGAAGCACGCCGCTGACGGATGCGAAACGCGTGCAATCGACGCACGAGGTTTGAATTCCTGGCCCGGCGTCGGATGTCGAACGGCGGTGACGCGCCATTAGATGGGGAAGTCCTTCGCCGATCGTGGACATGACGCCGGTGCTTCCGCGCGCTGATCAAGGCAATCCCGTCGATTCGCGAAGAAGGTCGCGAAGCGCTCAGCCGGTTTTGTACGGTGGCGTTCATCGTTGAATGCGCGGCGGCCCGCGTGGCAGTGTGCCCGGCAGGAATGTCTCGATGCAGACCATATGTCCATGGCCGCACTGGGGACAGTCACGCAGCGACCTGCCGGTGAGTTGCTCGTATCCCCCTGAGCATGGGTAAGCGCCGCGTCGGCGCTTCAATACCGCGCTCGCGCATCCAGCGACGGACCTGATTGGCGTTGATGCCATTGGCCATCGCGATTCCTGCCACCGAGGCATCAGGTTCGCAACAGGCGGCGATGACCGCCTGCTTGAATTCTTCCGGGTGATGCCGCCTGCGCCGTATCGGCTTCTGTATCTCCATCGATCGTGTCCACCATGTTTTTTAGTGGGCACGATCTTCCCGGTCTAATCCCTCAATTCACAGATGACTTCGCCGGGGGCTTACACACCTGTGCCCGTTTGAGCGCCTTCTTCACGACCACCTTGCCCCGTGCGTCAACACCATGAACCTGGAATACGTTCTTTGCCCACTCAATGCCAATTGTCGTAATGTTCATTTCGGTTTCCTCTCGCGTCGTGGGATATCGCTATCGCCACTTTGGCACTTTGATGCCGTTTCAGGGAGGGACGACCATCCCAATACTTAAGAAAACCGGAAGTCTGTCCAACTGCGCGGGGCCACCTCTTTTTTAGAAAAGATCTGTCCAAGTAAGCGGTAAGAGTTCGTAGTTGTCTACTCTACGAGAGGAGCATTCCGACGCATCGAATTTGGCATCGACAAACGCTTTCATCAACTCGTGAATATCGCCACGCCAACCGACATCGTTTGATATGCACATAACATTGACATCGTCATGCTCAATGCACCTGCGCGCACAATGAGAATCATGACAAACGGCCGCTCTAATATCGCGAAGCCTGTTTGCAGCAATAGATGCTCCGACTGGACTTTCGCAAATAATGACGCCACGATGTGCGCGTTTGCGAAGTATCTCTTTACAAACACGCCGTGCTACATCTGGAAAAGAAATGATACGGGCATCAAGAGTCCTGACATCAATAACCTTTAAACCACGCTCAAGAATGTATTTAATTATATCTTCCGTGAGCGAAAGCCCTGTGTGATCTGATCCGACAACGATAATCTCAGTACCGTCTCTCATATTCTTTATTCCTTGCACTTACTTCCTGGTTTCAACATAAATTGAAACACCGAACACAAGCCAGGAAATACGAAAACGTCTTCCTGGAAAATCAATAGCACTTGTTGCCCTTTCCAAAATTTTAAACTGGCCTTGGCCACTAGGGATGAGTTTATGTGATGCCGCAAAGGTATTAAACGATTGCTCATTATGTATTGGACGCAGGTGTAATGGAAGAGGAAACTACGTTTCAAGAAACTGCAGGGCGTGGGTTGATTAAGCGGATTAAGGCGTTCAGCGCTTTGAAGATATTTGGCCACCAGGGCGAGTTATTGAGTGTTTCGGCAATTTTGGAGACGGCTACCAATAGTAAGTTACCTGGATCATTTATCGAGAGGTCGCCGGTCTAAGGATCGAAAAGATTATGAAGAGCATGCTACCTTTCTATTTCATTCTTCTGTGCGATATGCTCCTCATCACATATCTGCCGCAGCTCACGCTGTGGCTGCCATCAGTAATGAAATAATCATACGGCAGTGGCGGTGTCTCGTGATTCTTTGTGGGCGTGCTACCAGACGATCCCCGAGCCTAGAGCGAGGCAGCCCCGCGACGGAAAGATGAACGGCGGTAACCAATCCGCGGATATGAGCTTGATCCATCGTCGGCACACCGGCCCGCTCGTCGCGTTCCCACTCCCACAGTTGTCTGCGTCACCCCATCGTGAGGCGCGAGGCTAACGCTTGCCCAAATTGACACCAGGGGCCATATGAAAAAAATCGATCTCCAGTGCCTGCTGGCCGATTTTTTGCGTGAAGGTCTTTCAGATCCGGAACCGCTGAAATACGTTCTTTGCCAAATCAATGCCAATTGTCGTAATGTTCATCTCGGTCGCTCCTCTCGCGCAGTGGGATATCGCTATTGCCACTTTGGCACTTTCATGCCGTTTCAGGGAGGGGCGACCATTCCATTGCTTATACCTTTGTCCTATTTCACGAAACCACTTCTGTTAATGGCGAAGGCTTATTATTGGATCAATGGACCTGCTAGCCCAAATGCATGGCGCCACAGTTTGCTGGGCGTACTTCCAAAATCCAAACGCCGTTTGTCTCATCCTTAATCAAATGCGGATCTATTCAGCGCGTCCTAAGTTCCTGGAGCCAACTCTTGTTCGGTCCGGGAGCATTTGTTGCAACCAGCAATGTCACTTGCCGAAACGACCGAATTGCTGGTGAGTCTTTGCCTTTATGCCATGCAAGGGCTATATGGACAGGCTCAGTTTTGTCGATGATTTCCAAAAAGCGAACGCCTTTTGGGTGCAAATTGCGCGCAGTGTCGGGCACTATCGCTATCCCAATGCCCGCCCCAACTAGACCAACCACAGTGTGTATATGAATCGCATTTTGAACAGCCCTAGGCGTGAATCCGGCTAATTCACACATTGCGATTATTCGTGAATGAAACAGGGGGCTTTCTCTCTTTGCAAACAGAATCATTGGTTCACTTGCACAATTTAGCAAGCGCACTGCCTCAGATTTTGCTAAAGGGTGCTTATCCGATACGGCGAGTATAAAAGGATCGTCCATAAAAATCTGAGTCTCAATTTCACTTGGTGCAGTTTGTGGTCGCAGGATACCCACGTCTATAAGGCCACGAGCTAAAGCGACGTGTTGCTCAGTGATGCTCATTTCGTGAAGCTCAAGTTCTATGTCCGGATAAAGATGTTGGAATCGTTCAACGACTGACGGCAACAATCCATAGGTCGAGGAGTGGATAAAACCGACGGACAAGCGACCGAATTCACCGTTGCCGACACGACGAGTGTCAATGGCTGCTCTACTGATGTCTGCCAGAATCTGGTTAGTTCTCTGCAATAAAAGAGTTCCGGCCGCGGTAAGTTCCACGCGACGTTGTGTTCGGTTCAGGAGCTTAGTACCGATTTCTTCTTCAAGCTGTTGGATCTGTCTCGACAATGCGGGCTGAGCGATGCACAACCGTGCTGCCGAGCGCCCAAAATGCAGTTCTTCCGCAATCACCTGAAAATACCGTAGGTGCCTAATATCAATCATATGTGATGCCGCAAAGGTATTAAACGATTGCTCATTATGTATTGGACGCAGGTGTAATGGAAGAGGAAACTACGTTTCAAGAAACTGCAGGGCGTGGGTTGATTAAGCGGATTAAGGCGTTCAGCGCTTTGAAGATATTTGGCCACCAGGGCGAGTTATTGAGTGTTTCGGCAATTTTGGAGACGGCTACCAATAGTAAGTTACCTGGATCGTTTAAACGTGAAATTAGAAGAGGAACCGAGAAAGCATGACTTACACTATTCCATCCTTTAGCTACCATAAAGGACTCTGGCTTCGGGGCTTACTCGATTGGTCACAGCAATCAGGAATTCTTTACGGCACTAAAGGCAGCCTATTTCCAATCATGAAGACCAAAGGCGTGCGCCACGCGACGCACGCCGTTCTCAAAACAAAGCGATTCAAACGGGTCCCTTAAGTCGAACGACCACTTTTACACATAAAGGAGATGCTATGAAACTCAATACACTTTTGGTGGCAGCAGGGTTGGTCTCAGGGCTTCTCTCGGCGACAGCGTCGGCCCAGACCGTGCTAAAGCTCGGACACGTTTGGCCCCAGACGGAGATCCACGCCAAATCGGCCGAGATGTTCGCCCAAGACATCGAAAAAGCAACGAACGGCGAGGTCAGGGTCCAGGTCTTCGGTGGCAGCACGCTGGGTAGCGACCGAGAACTCGTTGAAGGCCTGAAGTTCGGTACCGCTGATATTTGGGTAGGCGGGGCCGGGATACTCTCTGCGGCGTCCGATACGGCAAAAATCTTTACACAGCACTTCATGATCTCGGATATTGACCAATTTAAGAAGGTCTATGGGGGTCCGATCGGTCAGGAAATCGCCGACCGGATCAAGAAGGAGTCTGGTTATCAAGTAATTTCTTATTGGCTGCGCGGTCCGCGGTGGCTTACCACAAAAACTGCCGTGAATACACCTCAGGACTTGTCAGGGAAGAAGATTCGGGTTCCGGATAGTCCGGTCTTCGTCAAGTCATGGCAAGCCTTGGGCGCAGCTCCAACGCCGCTAAGCTTCGGCGAGGTGTTCACGGCGCTGCAGCAGGGGGTGATCGATGGTCAGGAGAACCCGCTGTCGTTGATTCTGGCGTCTAGGTTCTCGGAAGTGGTTAAGTTCCTGATCAAAACGGAACACGTCTACGAGCCGATTGCCGTGGTGATGAGTACGCAAAGTTACGCGAAAATCCCGGAAAAGCATCGCCAGGCGGTCCTTCAGGCGGTGAACGGACGCGCCAAGGATTTTGCCGAGACCGAGGTGTCAAATGGCGAGCAAACCTTCCTGCAAGCGATCAAGAGTCAGGGGATGACGGTAGTCGAAGTAGACAAAGCTCTCTTTCGCGCTAAGGTTGCTCAGGTCGTCGATAAGGACTTTGCTTCGCTGAAACCTCTTTATCAGAAGATTTTAGGCGAAGCTTCAGGCAGCAAGTAAACGTGGAATTGCGAAGAACATGAAAGAAGTTAAGACCCCTACCCCCACGACCTGCAAGCCTGCGGTGCATGCCCAGGTCGTGGGCGGGTGTGTCGCTCGTGCGCTGGTTGGATTTGCTGACCGGTTCAACGCTGCGCTGTTTTTCTTGCTCTCTTGCGAAATCGGTGTTCTCGGATGCCTCGGTCTAGCCCAGGTAGTGTCGCGGTATGTCTTCGGTAGCCCACTGGTATGGTCGGAAGAGATCATACGCTATGCGCTAATCTGGACCGTTTTCCTAGGGGCTGGAGTGGCGGTGAGGAAAGGTCAGCTGGCGGCTGTTGAACTGGTCCGAGAGCTGGTACCAGCGACTATACGAAAAGTACTCGTTGGAGCCTCACTGGCGATCAGTGGCGCGTTTTGGGCCGTCCTTTTGACCTATGGGATTATTATCCTTGATGCCGTCCAGGGGATGCGATCGGGCGCTCTGGAACTGCACATGCCGATGGTTTACCTTGCGATCCCGGTAGGAGCAGGTATAGCGCTTATCAACACCATCGTTATCGCAATAGACGGGTGGGAGTCAACGGTCGCCGTCTCAATCGACTTAGAAAGAAACTAATATGCCTCCAATCGGGATTGGCTTCGTATTGCTCCTTCTGCTCTCCGCTGGAGTACCGATTGCAATCGCTCTCGGGATGACGTCGATTGTATCGATGCAAACTTCAGGCATCCCGCTGCAGAGCCTTGTGCAGCGGATGTTCGCAGGAATCGATTCCTTTCCGTTGGCGGCCATACCGTTCTTCATCCTGGCTGGTGCCCTGATGGAATCGTCGGGAATATCAGGGCGGCTGATTAACTTCGCGCAAGCCCTAGTCGGGCGCGCGCGCGGCGGTTTAGGGCTTGTGACGGTGATTTCCGCCATGTTCTTCGCGGCAATCTCTGGATCTAGCGCCGCGACGACTGCGGCTATCGGCAGCATCCTGATTCCAGCTATGTCACTGCGTGGTTATCCGCGACCGTTTGCCACGGCGCTTCAAGCGGCGTCCGGGGAGTTAGGGGTTATTCTTCCGCCTTCGATTCCGATGATCATTTTCGCGCTCACCGCCGGGGTTCCGGTTTCGATCGGCGACTTGTTCATCGCGGGCGTGATACCCGGCGTCCTGATTGGTGGCTCATTGATGCTGACGGTTTATATTATCAGCCGAATTCGCGGTTACGGACTGGGCACTGGGGGGGGTAGCGTTGCTTTCGAGGAACCACCGGAGAAAATTGCAGCGTTGCGCGCAGCGGTTTTGCCCATCTTGATGCCGCTGATCGTTCTGGGTGGAATTTACGGAGGTATCTTCACGCCCACCGAGGCGGCCATCGTAGCTGTTTTCTACTCGCTGCTGCTGGGGTTGCTTGTGTATCGGTCGCTGACGCTTGTCAAACTGATGGAGTCGCTCCGCTCCACGCTTCTGAGCACGGTCGTTATTCTCCTGATTATCTCGACAGCTAGCGTATTCGGTTGGGTTCTCACGGCTAACCGCATACCGGATATGATTGCCGAGAGTCTAATTGCCTTGTCCGACGATCCCTACATTTTCCTGCTGGTGGTCAATATCTTTCTTCTCCTCGTCGGCATGTTCATAGAGACCGGGGCCGCCATCATCCTCATCGCACCTATCTTAACTCCAGTGGCATTAAAAATGGGAATCGACCCCATACACTTTGGGATAGTGATAATCGTTAACCTTGCGGTCGGGATGACTACCCCGCCAGTGGGCGTGAACCTATTCGTAGCGTGTCAGGTCGCCGGTCTAAGGATCGAAAAGATTATGAAGAGCATGCTACCTTTCTATTTCATTCTTCTGTGCGACATGCTCGCCATTACATATCTGCCGCAGCTCTCGCTGTGGCTGCCATCAGTAATGAAATAATCAGTAAGCGCCCGGCAAACCCATCTTGATGGGAATGTCAGGCGGGTTGGTTCTGCCAGCGATGCGGAAGAAGTTCGACGATTTTGCTGAACAGCTGGGTTGGCAGACGCGCGAGGACATCCTTCAGATAGACGAAGGGATCATGGTCGTTGAGTTTCGCCGACTGGATCAGGCTCATGATCGCGGCGGCGCGCTGGCCGGCACGCAGGCTGCCGGCAAAAAGCCAGTTCTTCCGCCCGGTCGCCAGTTCGCGCTCATTCTGCCCATATCGGGCAAGAAGTTGAAGTCCATTATCGCTGGCATCCCCTGTACGGCCACCGCGTCAAGGTTCGAGACGTCGAGCAACGCGGCAACGGCCGCGTAATGCATGTCGATGCTGCCCCTGGCGTGGTTAAAGTGGTGGCGGCCTGGATGCTTGATTCTACCGAGTGTTCGGCCATGGAGCTCGGCGAACCGAGGGTCACCGTGGCCGCGCTATCCGATCTGCATCGACTGCTTGTTGACCGGCACTTGAGAGCAAACTCGCCGGACGATTCCAACATCGTCCGGGAGAAACGCAATGAACAAGGTGCTAAAGGGCGTTCCAACACGACTGCAATCGCCGGCGGTGACGCTGCGCCAGATGAGCATGGTGTTCGACAACGCCGAGCTTCAGGGAATGAGCGCAGCACAACGCGCAAGGGCAATTTCGCATCTAGCCAGCCTGCTGATACAAGCCGCCGGCCCCACCACCGGGAAGGAGAGTGACAGTGACGAATATTGATCATCTGCCAGCGCCCCTTCTCAGTCGCAAGGCAGTAGTTTATGTCAGGCAATCGACGCAGGCACAAGTCCAGATGAACCTCGAGAGTCAGCGACGCCAATACGAACTCGTGGGAGAAGCAAAGCGTCGTGGATTTCACGATATCGAGGTCATCGACGATGATTTGGGTCGATCCGCAAGCGGAACGATGGCTCGACCGGGGTTTGAGCGCTTGGTGGCGCTGCTCTGTGCCGGTGAAGTCGGCGCCGTCCTTTGCTTGGATGCATCGCGTCTTGCCCGTAACGGGCGTGATTGGCATCATCTGCTCGAACTGTGCGGCCTGGTTGAAGCACGAGTGATCGACCTTGACGGCGTATACGATCCCTGTCGGCCGAACGACCGGCTGCTACTTGGCATGAAAGGTAGCATCAGTGAGTTCGAGCTCAATGTGCTTCGCTTGCGCATGCTGGATGCCGCGCGTGCCAAGGCGCACCGCGGTGAATTGCGTATCAGCGTGCCGATTGGTTACCTCTGGCATCGTGAGATCGGCTTGGGCTTTGACCCAAACCAGCGATTGCAGGAAGTCATACGACTGATTTTTGCACGCTTTCGCGAAATGGGTAGCGCGCGGCAGGCCTTTCTGTCGTTACGGGCTGAGCAAGTCCACTTCCCACGTCCGACCGATGGCAGGACCCTGACGCACTTCGACTGGACGCTGATACGTTACCGTAACGTGATCTCGGTGCTCCGGAATCCTTTTTATGCTGGCGCCTATGCTTATGGCAAAAGCGGGAAGCAGACGACCATCGTCGATGGCCGGGCACACAAGAGCTATAAGCACCGTAAACCGTTTGAGGAATGGGAGATTCTGCTCAAGGATCACCACGATGGCTACATCGCCTGGGCAGAATTCGAGCGCAATCAGAAGCTGCTCGCCGCCAACACCTATGGTAAAGCAGGCGACGTAAAATCGGGACGCGGTGGACGAGCCTTGCTAGCAGGCCTTCTTGGATGCGCGCGCTGCGGACGCCGCCTATCGGTAGCCTATACTGGACGCACGCCGCGACCGGTTTATCGATGCTATCGCTTTGATGACCTGCCTCCGAAGTGCATGAGCTTCGGAGGCTCTCGCATCGATGCTGCGATCGCGAAAGAACTGATGCGTGTTGTGGAGCCAATGGCGATAGAGGCGGCCTTGCAGGCCGAGCAAATGCATATGGACACCTTGAGCGAGCAACGTCGGATCATCGAACTCGAACTCCAGCAGGCTCAGTATGAGGCAACACTGGCAGAGCGGCGCTACGCCGCCTGCGACCCCGATAACCGACTGATCGCTGCGCAGCTGGAGAAGAATTGGGAAGCCGCCCTGCGTCGTGTGCAAAACTGCCTCGCGCGCCTGGAGACGATGCACACGCCGGCGAAAGCCACCCCGATTCCAGACTTTACAAAGCTTGCGGAAGATCTCGATGCAGCCTGGAATGCTCCCGGCGTCACCATGCGCACGCGCCAGCAACTGGTCAGAGCCCTGATCGTCGATATTATCGCGGACGTGGATGAGACGACGCGTGAAGTCATTCTCACGATTCACTGGCAAGGTGGCCAGCACTCACAATTGCGAATTCGCAAACCCAAGACCGGCGAGCATGGCTGCAACACGCCTGACGAAGCGATCGCAATCATCCGCAGCATGGCAACGCGGTGGCCTGATCAGGACATCGCGGCGTCACTAAACAGGATGGGCATACGGACAGGTCAGGGCAAGACCTGGACTGCACATCGCGTCAGTTCGATACGGCGAGTGCGAGACATTCATGCCTACAAGTCGGCGGAGAAAGAGGGTGAATGGCTGACGATGTCCGAGGCGGCTAAAGTGCTTGATGTCACCAATCATGTGATTCGGCGTCTGATCAGCGATCAAATTCTTCCCGCGGAACAGGTGGTGCCTGATGCTCCGTGGCAAATTCGCGCAAGCGATTTGCGTAGCGACGCCGTTACCGTTGCACTGACACGGAAACATCGTCCGTGTCGTAACGATCTTGAGGGACAACTCCCAATGTTTACCGACGTTTCGGAAGGAGGTGCACAATGAACGCCCTGTCGCAATCGGGCGAATGCGGTTCTCGATCCAGTTGTTGTCGATCGGCACCTGCCCATCGTCAAGATAATGGATGAGCGCGGCCCAGCGCCGCAGGCTGTAGTCGATGGCTTTGGCTGTTGCCGAACCAAAAAAAAAAACGATCTTGAGGGACAACTCCCAATGTTTACCGACGTTTCGGAAGGAGGTGCACAATGAACGCCCTGTCGCGATCGGCCGGATGGCATTTTCCACCGGGTTGTTGTCGATCGGCAAATGGCCGTGACCGACGTAGCGCATCAGCGCCGGCCAACGTTTCAATGTGTAGTCGATGGCCCGCGCCAGGCCCGTGCCGTCCGCCGTATTCACCCGCTGGGCAATCAGCCATGCCTGCAACGCCTGTAGCCTGGGCAGGCTGTCCTGTTGCCGCAGGGCAAGACGGGCCGCAACATCGCCCTCGCGAGCACGTTCCTCGACGGCATAGAGTTCGCCGATTCGGCGCAAGGCTTCCGCCGCCACCGGATGTCCGCCGGCGGCATGAAGATCGAAGAACTTTCGTCGGCAATGCGCCAGACACGCCAATTCGGTCACACCCTGCTCGAAGCTCGCCTTGTACCCGCCGTAATCGTCGACCATCAAGTGACCGCGCCACTTGTCCAGGAAGTCCCGCGCATGCTGGCCGCTCCGACTCGCCCGATAGTCGAACACCACAATGCGCGGCGCCCCTTCCAGGTCGTTACTCCGGTAAGCCCACAGGTACGCCCGTTTGGTCTTGCCTTGACCGGGATCGAGTTGCTGCACTGGCGTTTCGTCGGCGTGCAGCACTTGCCCCTCCTTGAGCAGTTCGGCCAACCGATCGACCAGCGGCTGCAAGCTCACCCCCAGTTGCCCGACCCATTGCGCCAGCGTCGAGCGGGCAATCGGCACGCCCTGGCGCTCGCTGATCTTCTCGATACGATACAAGGGCAGATGATCCAGATATTTCTGGATCAAGACCCAGGCATGCAAGCCCGGCGCCGCCAGGCCGCCGTCGATGTTCGCCGCCGGCACAGGCGCCGCCGTGACGGTTTCGCAGTGGCGGCAGGCATACTGCGGGCGAATGTGGCGATGTACAAAGAAGCGTGCCGGTTCAACATCGAGTTGTTCGCTGATGTCTTCGCCGATCTTGACGAGATCGCGCCCACAGTCGCCGCAGGTGCAGGATTCCGGTTCGTGCCGGTGTTCGATGCGCGGCAATTCGGGCGGCAAGGGATTGCGACCGGCGCGTTTGTGCTGACGCGGCGCAGCGGTCGGTTGCTGTGCGTGTTCCAGTTCGGCAACGATGGCGGCCCCATCCTCATCGCTGGCCTCGATAAACAGATCCCGCTGCTCGCTCGTCAAGGCTTCGCTCTTGCAGCCAAAGCGGATTCGTCGATGATGCGCCAGTTCGAGGGTCAGTTGCTGGATCTTCAAGTCGCGCCGTTTGAGTTCGGCGTCACGTTCCACGAGCTGAGATTGCAAGGCGCTGATCTGCGCCCGAACCGCTTCCGGCAGGGTTGAATCGGGTGTTTCATGAACCGGTTCGGCGATCGAATGCATGGCTCTGATTATACCATTACAATAATGGCAAAACCCTTGCCAATACTGGGTCTTGCAGCATTTTTACGGGGCTTATACTTGCCAGTGAACAGACGGCCTGGCCTGCAATCGGCGCCAGTCGATTCCGCTGATCAACCAGCGCCATTCTTCCGGGCTCAAGGTGCAGGTGGCCGCGTCGCTCTGCGGCCACGTGAAGCGCCCTTGGTGCAAACGCCGGACACACAACCAGACGCCGGTGCCGTCCCAGACCAGCAGTTTGATCCGGTTGCCGCTGCGATTCCGAAAGGCGTAAGCCGTGCCGTCGCACGGCGACCGCCCCAGCGCTTGCTGAATCTTGAGCGACAAGCCATCGATCCCCATTCGCATGTCCACCGGTTCCACGGCCAGCCAGACCTGCTCGGGCCGAATCATCGCAGGATCTCGCGAAGCCACTGCGCGCAAATCGCGGCCTGCGACACCGGCCAGGTCACTTCGACCAGCGCCTGATCGCGATGGATGGCAATCTTGATTTCACCCGCAGGTTCGACCTCGGGAGAGGACACGGTAACCGGTACCAGGGTCGAGGGACGAGGCTCTTCCTCTTGAACACCGATCTCGGTACCAACTTCGACTTCCTGCGCATCGCGATGGTCCTTGACCCAGCGGCGCAACAGGTTGGCATTGAGCCCATTGGCCAGCGCTACGGCCGCAATCGAAATGCCCGGCTGTAAACACGCCGCAATGGCTTGGCGTTTGAACTCCTCCGCGTGCCGACGACGGCCCTGGCGCTTGGGCGCCTTTACCAATTTAGCGTACATGTGTCCACCTGAGTTACGTGGACACGATCCTCGCCGCCTAAACGCCTCTCAGCAATGTGGTCGGGTTGGACGCTTACGTCGCCGGCGCCGTGTCAGCTTCTCTATCTCCATCGATCGTGTCCACCATGTTTTTTAGTGGACACTATCCTCACAAGCTAACGCCTTAATTCATAGATGACTTCGCCGGGGGCTTACAATAATCATACGGCAGTGGCGGTGTCTCGTGATTCTTTGATGGGCGTGCTACCAGACGATCCCCGAGCCTAGAGCGAGGCGGCCCCGCGACGGAAAGATGAACGGCGGTAACCAATCCGCGGATATGAGCTTGATCCATCGTCGGCACACCGGCCCGCTCGTCCCGTTCCCACTCCCACAGTTGTCTGCGTCACTCCATCGTGAGGCGCGAGGCTAACGCTTTCTCTCTTTGCAAACAGAATCATTGGTTCACTTGCACAATTTAGCAAGCGCACTGCCTCAGATTTTGCTAAAGGGTGCTTAATGTCTCGCGAGCATCGACAATTATCGCTCTAAACGATATGCTGGCAATTGGGCTTATTCAGGGTTTGCAAAATTATGGCCTCGTAGTCCCTGATGACGTGTCGATTATCGGGATTGATGGTTTGTTAATTGGTGATTTTGTGTCGGCTAGACTTACTTCTGTCAGGCCGCCGGTGCCCGAAATCGCTAGAGCCATGGTCGCCCAAATTATTCGCCGCCTCAAAGACAAGGAGATCAAACCCGCGGAGCATCGTTTGCTACCTGAACTGGTTACTAGAGAGTCTGTAGCCAGGCATTGAACAGCCGCCACGCCGGAACGGGGAGTGTCGCCCAATCCAGAACGGCCGTCAGATACACGACGGCTCTATCTCTCTGGTCCTTGGCCAGTGCATTTTTCACGCAGGCGGAGCTCCTCCGCCTCAAGAAATAAGAGCTTTATCGCGCCTTCACGAAACTTTGCCGGGCTCGGTGCGACGCCAGGACTGCTTGCTGCTCGCCGTTCTTGATCGGAACAATGCGCATCGTGGATCGAGTCACCGCCTCGCAGATCGCTTCAGCGTCAGCCGCATCGTTCTTGTTCGTTTTGACGTACGGCTTGACGAACTGCGGTGCCATCAGTTTGACGGTGTGTCCCAACGCCTCCAACTTCATCGCCCAGTACCCTATTTTCAAGCAATGGCAAGAGCCCTAAGTCTGGGCTTCTCTGCGCGGGAGTACATGCGTTTCCTTTATTGAGAAGCGTATAAATAACTGTCAACGCCATGAGGGGTAGAAACGTTAATCTGCTTGTGTTTGCACGGGGGTGCATGGATGAAGCACAAGCAGGATTTCAAGGCGCTGGAGAAACATCGGCTACAAAGGGCGAATCTTCTTGCACGCAGGCTGTCGAAATCGGAAGTGGTGCGGCAGTTGGGAGTAACGCGGCAAACGGTGACCGCGTGGGAGCAACGGCTTACGGCAGGCGGCCGGGAAGCGCTCAAACGCGGCGATCTGGGACGGCCCCACCTACTGGATATGGAACAGTCAGACAAATATAGCGTAGTGGGTCATAACCATCATATATATAGGAATTGTTACCAGGCATATTAGCGTGGTTACCGATGTCATTACCGCGGCATACTTATAATCTGCGCCATAGGCTTTAGCAACGATTGCAGTTTGAGTCATAATAGGCATGGAAGCCTGAATTACGAATACTTGCTTCATTAAAAGTGGAACGGGCAAAAAGCTGCAGATAACTGCTACAACCGCAGGTGCAAGAATGAACCTCGCCAGAATAAGCGTAACGAGTGATCTGTCCCACCGGATCGCCTTCCATTCCACAGAGTAGAGCACAATACCAATGAAAATCATCGATAGCGGTGTCGTTGAACTACCCAAAGTCTTACAGACATCAAGCAACACCTTGGGAAGTTTTATTTCTATCAATACACACGCGGACGCAAACAAAAAGGAGGTCAAGGGTAAGGAAAACACCCTTCTTAAATTCTCAACGGTGAAAATCCCGGGAGAAGATTTGTTTCCATCCTTACCAATTCCAAATATTCCGATGGTCCAAAAAATTGTCGTATTCGCGATGTAAAAAAGAAGTACATAGGGCATGCTTTTCTCGCCGAAAAGCATTAGATTTATAGGCACTCCAATGAAGATAGTGTTTGACAACGCAAACATCGCGTAAAAAGTTCCGCGCTTATTCTGAGGAAGAGAAATCAATCGAGCTGCTAAGAACCCAAGAACATAACAGAATCCTATGGTAGCGAAAGGCACGATAAGCCAGTGCCCCATTGACAAGAGTAATTCCCTGCTGAAGTTCCCTGAAATATTGGCAATCATGTAAGCCGGCAGAGTGACGCTCATAACAAGCTTTGATAAGCCAACGGAATTTTTCTCGTCGAATCCGAGCCTCCACGAAATCAGTACTCCTATCCCTATCATCATAAGAATAGAAAATACACTTTGCATGATTTCCATAGCAATGCCTTTAGTCTTTCTTTTTAAATAGAGCTCATTCTAAACAGCATGTCGAACTACCGCTCGAACAGCAGATAAACTGGCAACTCTCGCCGACGCTGGTTCAGATGCTTCGCGATTGACACTTCCTAAAAGGCTGTGACGACGGTCACAATCGTAAGAGAACATCAATTTTGATGTGAAAGCGAAAGGCGGAAAATCACAAGTTTTATAGACGCGTTTTTGAATCCTTTTTTCCAGACCGTCGAATAAAATAAATCTAGCCACTGAACCGCCTCCAGGTTCTTTTGCAAGAGGAGTGGCCCCATCGAGTTGGACAGAATTTCGGTTTTTGAAGAGATATTTCTACCGGGTTTTGAGCCGCCATGGCAAGCGGCGGCTGATTGAAGTAAGCCATGTCGGGTGTTTTGTCGTCAAGCGCGGAATGCGGGCGACGGCGGTTGTAGAAATTGAAATAGCGGATCAAGAACTGCCGAGCGGCGGAAACGGTTTCGTAGCCGTGTAGATGAACCGCTTCGTATTTCACGGATTTCCATGGCCGTTCGACAAAGACCTTGTCACGCCAGCAGCGTCTGCCATCCATGCTAATCTGGATGTAGTGTTGTTCAAGCATGCGGACGAACGCTGAACTCGTGAGCTGGCTGCACTAGTCGGTGTTCTTGATTTCCGGCGAGCCGTATTTCGGAATGGCTGTCTCCAACGCCTCAACACACGGATCAGCCGTTAACGTGTTGGACAGCTGCCAGAACGGCTGTCAGATAGACGAAGCCACGCTGCATCGGAATGTACGTCGTATCGATGGGCCAGACCTGATTCGGGCGATCGATGGTGAGGTGACGCAACAGGTCGGGATGGTTCCCGTGCGCCTGGTTCCGTCGGCTGGTGTTGGCTTTGCGATAGAAGGCTTCAATACCCATCTTCTTCATCCGTGTGCCAATGTGTTTGCAGCCGACCATCATTTTTCCCAGCACGGAGCATGTCGCGCAACATGCACGCCCCGGCAAAGGGTTGGACCAGATGAAATTTGTCAATTCGGGCGTCAGCTGACGATCGCTTTCCGACATCGGCTGCTGCTGGTAATAAACCGTTGAACGTGAGAGGTCAAGTAGCCTGCCGGGTCACCGACAACTCGTGCGCCTTATTGATCATCGTTTTGTGCGCATCGCCCACGCGACCGAGCGCGCCGACTAAAAATTTGAGCTCCAAGGCTTGCTGGCCAATTTTGGCGTGAAGCTCTTTCAGATCGGGCATCGCTGACTGCTTCTTGCCGGCAGTGGCAAACACGCCGGCCGCGTTCTCCACCACTTGCGTTTTCCACTGTGTAATCTGATTCGGATAAACAACAAACTTCTCCGCTAACGCAGCAAGAGTCTCATCATCTTTCGGGGGGCGATGGCCACCTTAGCCTTGAAGGCAACGGTGTGGTTACGTTTCGGTCTTCTCATTGCTCTCTGATCCTGTTAGTCTGCGACTTCCGTCGCCCATTGAAGTAGAAATATCACTCAGCCGACTGCCCGAATTTCCCGGGCTATCAAGCCCTCACACGTTGCCGAACTTATTACTGAGATCGCACGGCGCGGACAACCCGCAAGGCGGTAGTCTTGCGATAAAACGATAGGTCTTCGCACCGATCCATATGCGGCTACACTACTTCCGACAACCGTGCGTCGATTCGAGCGTTTTGCCTCCATCAAGAAAATCTTACTCTCCATCGCCTGTTCGAGCATTTGCTGTCGACAACTCCAGCAGCTACATCTATCACTTTTTCAAGCGTTCTAAGCATGTCAAGCGAAAGACAACCTTTTGCGACGCTGCTCACGATCGTTGACAAACTTCATGATGCCCTTAAGTAGCCATTCACATGAAAGATGCGCCTCTTCGACAATTTCATCGAGACGCCCACCAGTTCGCCACTGATCATCGAAGTCGCTTGTGATGGCGTACTCCGCGGAAATGGAAGAACGAATCCAGTCGTACATGCTTCTACGCGACATGTTCGAAACAATCGTTGAGTCCAACCAGTCGCTTTCGGGCAGTACCCGGTCTCGATAGCTCTTCTCCTGATGCTTAAACAACTCGGGGCTGACGGCGGCGACGATTTTGATGTTCAGATTCCGCGCTTTCAGTTCGGGCAGCAACTTGATGATGTTTGAAGTGGTAATCGTGCCCTGAACGATTATGGTTCCCATTTTTGGCAAATTAACGTCGTAGTCTCGGATCAAGTAGGCTCCTTTCTCTGCCATCATGTGGCTTTCGATACCGAGAGCTTCGCGATCAGGGAGTGTGATCGAGGGACGGGTCAGATGCAGTGCAATAACCGGCTGCGGCATTCTCATTGCAGCAGCCAGCATGATCGAAACCTCGTTGAAATCAGTCGGATAAAGGTTGATAACTTTCCCGTCTGGGAACAACTGGGTGACAACCGTTTCGAACACTCCGTAATGCGTCCGCGCGTCTTCGGCGGTTTCTATCCCGGAATGCCCAGCAACCCAGAGCACCTTGCCGTATTTGATTTCGCAACTCTGTGCCATCTGGCTGAGAATTCGCATTTCGCCATACTTGAGATAACTGAATGCGGCGTAGGTCGAGCAAACACCATAAAAACCGTTGAAATCTTCAAACGGCTTCGAGGACAAGTTGGTCGTTGCGAGCGCTGCCATCATTGCCGAATTGGCAAATTCCGTAATTTCCTGCGGAATGATTGAGCCTTCGATATTGGTGTCACGTTCATACCAACCGAAATTCTTCATCGATCCGAAGTCTTTGCCGAAATCAGCGATATTGGTTGATTCCGCGAGGTCGGCTGCGCACGCGAGGAACAACGGTCGTCCGTATTTCGCCTTGCAGACCGAGTTGATGTAGCTCCCCCATTTCCCAAAAGCGGCGCGATTGGACTGTAATGTGCCCGCCGGGACAAACATTTCTTCAGGATAGGTCGAAGCGTCGAACAGACTCTTGTCGTCAAGAGGGTTTGGATAAATGTCGAATAGCGAATTGGTGGGTTTTTCCGGGATTCCCCCGGCAACGGAAAGAAGCGTGTCGGTAATGTAATCGACAAGTTTCTGATCACCACGCAACACGTCGGTGATGGCTTTGAGATGCTGCATGACCTGCGCTTCTTGTCCGGCGGCGTCGGCTGGGGCTGGTTGACCGAAATTGTCGAATTTGACGTTGTACTTCTTAGCAAACTCAATTTTTGTTTTCCAGAACAGATCGCTGTTCATTTTGTGAGGCGTACCATGCGACTTGTTATTGCAAACGCCATATCCACGCCCCTTGAGCGTCTTGAAGTAGAGCATACTCGGCGCGGATGAGGTTTTTTGGCAGGCGAACATCTCGAGGTATCCCTTGGCAAGATCTCCCCAATTCGCTCCATCTTCAGCCCTGAAAACGTTCCAGCCATAAGGTTTGAACCAATCCTCTGACGTAGGTCGTCAACGGAAGAGTCCACCAGGTTAAGCGGCTATCTTTCCTGCATAGTATTTTTGGTTGAAAGCAGCAGGAGAAAGATAGCCGAGACGGGCCTGCTTGCGAATGCGGTTATAGAAGATCTCGATGTATTCGGTGATTTCGCGCTGAGCTTGTTCACGGGTGGAGAAACGCCGGTGATGCACCAATTCAGTTTTCAGAGCACCCCAGAAACTTTCCATCGGCGCGTTATCCCAGCAGTTCCCTTTGCGACTCATGGATGCCTGCATGCCGAATTGCCGAAGCAGCTTCTGATAAGCATGAGCGCAGTACTGGCTGCCGCGATCCGAGTGGTGAAGCAAGCCTTTTCCGGGACGCTTGGCGGCGACGGCCCGAAACAACGCTTGCATGACCAGTGGCGTGGTCATGCGCTTCGACATGGCGTAGCCGACCAACTCGCCACTGAACAGGTCCTTGACGCCCGCCAGATAGAGCCAGCCTTCATCCGTCGGGATGTAAGTGATATCCGTCACCCAAGTCTGATTTGGCGCCTCGACGGCAAATTGCCGATTCAGCCGGTTGGGCGCCAGCGGCAAGGCGTGCTGCGAATCGGTCGTCGCCTTGAACTTCCGTTTCTGTTTGCAACGCAGTCCCAGTTTCCGACGAATCCGCTTGATGCGATCTACGCTGGCTGCAACACCATGATCGGCCAGATCGGATTGCAAACGCTTGGGGCCGTAGGTTTCCCGTGTCCGTTGATGTGCCGCCCGGATTTCGGTTTCCATACGGATAGCCTCTTGCTGACGCGCCGACGGTGGGCGCCTACGCCAAGCGTGATAGCCGCTTTCCGAAACTTCCAGAATCCGACACATCGCCGCCACCGCGTGGTGCTGTCGCAACTTTTCGATCCGGGCGTATCTCACCGCGACTCCTTCGCGAAATACGCCGCACATTTTTTTAGCAGGTCACGCTCCAATTTAACTTCTGCCAACTCTTTGCGTAACCGTGCCAATTCCATTTCCGTCTCCGTCGGCGGCCGCTGCCCTTGCCCGACCTTCGGCAACTTGCCTGATCTGGCCGCTCTGACCCAGTTGCCCAGACTGCTCTTCGGCACCGAAAGCCGCTTCGCGGCCTGATCGACCGACAAGCCTTCCTGCTCTACCAACTTGACGGCCTCCGATCGAAATTCCGGCGTGTATACCCCGTGCGGGATCCGTTCCATTTATGTCCTCCGTTCTCCAAATTCTACAAAACGGTGGACTCTTTTATTTCCAGCCTACGCCATTTGAACGGCGGGCGGCCAGCGGACTGTCCATCGCGACCTTCTGCCAACGGGAAGGCATCGCCAAATCGAGTTACGAGCGCTGGCGGACGCAGCTTGGCCACGCCGCGCGCGATGCCGGCACGGCGCTTTCGCCCACGGGAGTCGGCTTTGTAGACGCCGGCGTCCTGGCGCATCGTGCCACGGCTGAGACGTTCGAGCGCATCAACCTCCGACTCGAACTGGGCCACGGGATCGTGCTGCATGTGGTGCGCGGCTGATGTTCTTTCCGGAAGGCCGGGTGCGCGTCCATGTCTACGGACAGCCGGTCGACATGCGCAAATCGTTCGACGGACTCTACGCCCTGACGCGCCAGCGGCTCGGTGCCGATCCCCTTTCGGGCGACCTCTACGTGTTCATCAACCGGCGGGCCACGCAGATCAAGGTACTCTACTGGGATCGCACCGGCTTTTGCCTCTGGGCCAAGCGCCTCGAACAGGGACGCTTCCTCTCCGACTGGACGCAGGTCGTCACCCGGCAGATGGACTGGACGGGATTGAAACTCCTGCTCGAAGGCATCGAAGCGAAAGTCGTCAGAAAGCGCTACCGGCGGCCCGGCGGAGAGAATGCCTCCGGTATAATGGCGGCATGAATTCGACGACCCCGGCCCGTATTCTCAGCCTCGATGAGGCAGCCACGTATCGGCCACAACAGGTTGTCGAATTGAGCCGCGAACTGGCCGCCGCAAAACACCAGCTTGAGTGGTTCAAGCGTCAGGTCTTCGGCCAGAAGAGCGAACGCCGGATCATCGATCCCGCCAGCGGCCAGATGAGTCTGGGCGAGATGCTGACGCAGGAACAGCCTGCCTCTTCGCCGGCACCAGTCAAGCGTCCGGTCGCGGCCCACACCCGGCGCCCGACCACAAAGACACCCGAGTCCGGTGATGACAGCCTGCCGTTCTTCGATGCCGCACGGGTTCCGGTCGAGGTCATCGAACTGACAGCACCGGAAACCGAGGGACTCGCCCCGGACGACTTCGAGATCATCAGCTACAAGAACAGCTACCGCCTCGCCCAACGTCCGGGCAGCACTGTCGTGCTCAACTACCGGCGGCCGGTGATCAAGCTCAAGGAGAATCAAGCCATCCTCTGCCCGGCGGCACCGGCCGGCGTCATCGAAGGCAGCCGTGCCGACGTCAGCTTCCTGGCCGGCCTCTTGATTGACAAGTTTGCCTGGCATCTCCCGTTCTACCGCCAGCACCAGCGTCTGGCCGACGCCGGCATCACCGTCAGCCGCCCCTGGCTGACCCAGCTCGGCCAACAGGCAATCGCCCTGCTCGAGCCGATCTACGACGCCCAGTTCGCCTCGATCCGCGATTCGCGCGTCAAAGCCATGGATGAAACGCCGATCAAGGCCGGCCGCGCTGGCCCGGGCAAGCTCAAGGGCGGCTACTTCTGGCCGGTCTATGGCGAATTGGACGAAGTCTGCTTCCCGTTCTTCGACAGCCGGCGGATCGAACACGTCGAACAGGCGCTGGGACTCACGCCGGTCGAACGCGGCGTGCTCCTCTCCGACGGCTACGCTGCTTACGCGCACTACACGCAGAAGACCGGGCTCACCCACGCCCAGTGCTGGGCGCACACCCGGCGCAAGCTGTTCGAGGCGAAAGACATCGAACCGGAGATCGCCGCGCAAGGGCTGGAGCTGATCGGCGGCCTCTACGCGGTGGAAGAGCGCATCCGCGAACAGAAACTCAGCGCCACGAAGAAACTCGACTACCGATTGACGCACGCCAAGCCGCTCGTCGAACGGTTCTTCGCCTGGGTCAATCGGCAATTCGAAGCGCAGGGCCTGTTGCCCAGCAATCCGATGACGAAAGCACTCGCCTACGCGCGCGAACGACGTTTCGGGCTGGAAGTCTATCTGACCGATCCCGACGTCCCCATCGACACCAACCACCTGGAACGGGCGCTACGCGCGATTCCTCTCGGGAAAAAGAACTGGATGTTCTGCTGGACCGAACTCGGCGCCAAACACGTCGGCATCATGCAGTGAGCTTCCCTCGGTTTTTCGTCTGCCAAGGGGCGGTTTTCATGCTACCAGCTTTTCCTGATGTTGCCTGTTGAGCCAAGCCGTCAAGAACTGCATGGGCGACTTGTAGCCGAGGGTCGAATGCTGCCGTTTTCTGTTGTAAAAGACCTCGATGTATTCGAAGGCAGTCGCCTTGATCTCGGCATGAGTCGCGTAGCGAATGCCATGCACGCGCTCGTTCTTGAAGCTGTTGAACCAACTTTCCGTCGGCGCGTTGTCCCAGCAGTTCCCTTTGCGACTCATCGAGCAGGTCATGCCATACGCCTTGAGCTTGTCCTGAAAGACATGACTGGCGTACTGGCTCCCCCGGTCGGAATGGTGCAGCAGGCCCGCTGCCGGACGTTTCTTGAACCAAGCCATCGTCAGCGCATCGGTCACGATATCCGCCGTCATGCGCGGTTTCAGCGCCCAGCCGACGACCTCTCGGTTGAACAGGTCGAGCACGATCGCCAGGTAAAGCCAGCCTTCATCCGTCCACAGGTAGGTGATGTCCGATGTCCAAACCTGATTCGGCGCCGTTGGTGTGAAGTTTCTGGCGAGCAGGTTCTCCGCTACCGGCAGACCGTGCTTCGAGTCCGTCGTGAGCTTGTAGCGACGCTTGTGACGGGCATGGATGCCGTTGTCACGCATCAGCCGTTCAACCCGCTCCTTGCTCGCCGAGAAGCCTCTGGCGCGCAGCTCGCGCACCATGCGCGGACTGCCGTAGGCCCCCTTGAGTTCTGCATGGATGGCACTGATCAGCGCCAGCATCTGGCTGTCAGTGAGTCGCTTGCGATTCGGCGTTCCGCCACGCTTCCAGGCGCGGTAGCCACTGACGCTGACGTCAAGGACATCGCACATTTCGACCAGGGAGAACACCTTGCCCTGTGCCGCGATCCAGGCGTACTTCACAGAACATCCCTTGCAAAGTACGCCGTCGCTTTTTTTAGGATTTCGTTCTCCCGCTTGAGCCGGAGATTTTCGGCACGCAGTCGGGAGAGTTCCATCTCTTCCGGTGTCACGACCCTGCCGCCAGAACCATTGAGCTTGCCTTCCGCTGCCGCCTTGACCCAGTTGCGAACAGTCTGGTCGCTCAGCCCGAGTTCCTTACAAACCATGCTGACACTCTGCCCGTCCTTGATCCGCTTGACCGCCAGTTCCTTGAATTCGGCCGTGTATGCCTGCTTCGGTATCTTCATTTCCTGCCTTCCAAAAGTGACTCGATTTTATGTCACCCTTGGCAGACGAAATTCCGGGGGAAGCTCAACGTTCTTTCCATTGACAGTTCCCTAAGATGAGAAAGGTACTACAGTTAGGCTCTCATATTCTCGTGAATCTAACGACTAATACGCTCATCGCTATCGTGTCAATCAAGACGCAGATTAAGCCGCGCGGCGATTTCCAACAACTCTGAATGCGTTTTAGTTCCGAGCGGTATCCCCTCGGCCAGGCGCTTTGCTTTTCTACGAATTTCCATCTCTCCGGGCAGGAAAATCTCGTCGACACCCTTTGCGCGAGGGCTACCCTTAATATCCCTGATCATTGAGTCCATTTTTTGTTTGAACTCATCAAGAGGTATGAATTTATTGACGTCAATTGCGTTGAAACAATGCCCTACATTCTGAGGGTTAGTGAAGTCGTTCCACATATTGCAGAGATAGGGGCCGAACGCAGCGCCGGACAAAACTCCAGATAAAACATCGAGCATCAGAGATATGGAGTATCCCTTGGGTCCGCCAAATGGAAGAACCGTTCCCTCCAACGCTTCCTTAGGGTCATCCGTGGGCTCTCCCTTCTTGTTTATTGCCCAGCCAAAAGGAATTCCCTTACCTTCCTTTGCTGCTAAAATTATTTTTCCTTGAGCGACAACGCTGGTTGCCATATCCATGACAATGGGAATCTCTGTTCCAGAAGGAAATGCGATGGAAAACGGGTTTGTACCCATATACGGTTCAATCCCGCCCCAGGGCGCCATTGTCGACGGAGCGTTAGAGGCCGCATAGCCAATCATTCCTTTCGCTATGGCACGTTGAGTAAAGTATGCTGCGACACCAAAGTGATTTGAATTCTTGACGGTAACAAATACGGCACCACTCGTTTCTGCTTTTTTGATTGCCATATCCATGGCGCGAGCGCCGGTTACGATTCCCATGCTATTGCAGCCATCAAGCACAAGAGCCCCGGGTAGGTCAGCCACTACTTCAAGCTTCGAGACGGCGTTAACAACACCAAGTTCAATCCGCTTTAGGTAGATCGGTACCCGACTTACGCCATGAGACTCAACCCCCATCAGGTCTGCTTCCGTGAGACTCTCTGCAATAAGCAACGCCTCATCTGGAGGAACACCCACTTTGGCAAACGCAGCCGCAACAAAACCTTGTAACCTTTGTCTCTCAACGATTATTGCACTCATTTTATCTCGCACCCTTTTTCAACAAGAGTTTTCTGCACCCAAGCCCTGTTGAGTGAATTAGAAGCGATTTCTTTAAACGTCTTTGCTTCCATCTCGTTGTGTTCTTTTGCTTTAGACAACACCCATTCCGCATCCTCGGGACGAATAACAACAATGCCGTCTGCGTCTGCGGCGATGATGTCTCCAGGAAGGATCGCTTGGCCTCCACACACTACAGGGACATTGACTTCACCTGGCCCGCTCTTGTATGGCCCTTTGGGAGTTACGCCACGTGCATAGACGGGGAAGTCGAGATGGGCCAGCCCTTCAATATCGCGTATGCAGCCATCAAGAAGAAAGCCAGCAACGCCACGTGTAATTGCGTAACGCATCATAATTTCTCCGCAAAGCGCGTGATTCATATCGCCTTGCCCGTCAACAACGATAACGTCACCAGGTTCGGCCAGATCTAATGCCTTGTGAAACATAAGGTTGTCGCCGACCGGACTCCTTACCGTAATCGCGGTTCCAAGCATTCGAAGTTTTCCATAGGGACGGATGCTGGCGGAAATGCAAGAAAGGCGTCCCATGTTATCGCCAATGTTCGCAACCGGAATATCCGCGAACGCGTCTACGAGTACTCGAGGGGGCCGAGTTACGGTCGTAATAACACGAAATCCTGGGCTAGGCATTGTTTCTCTCCTTTTGATGGATGTGTACCATTGTTATAAATTTGAACCTAAATTTAACGCCAATGTGATATGCGGAGAGCAAAAATCGGTTTGGTTTTAGAAACCACTGATCGCGCTTCAAAACACAAAGTGACGTCTTGTGGAATGCAGTTTCCTCCCTCAGAAGCTGTACGTCCAATACATAATGCATCGTTGATTGATGCTTTTTTAGTATTGCTCGGAAGTCATAAATCGCCCTAAGCACTGGAGCGGATTCTGTAAGAGCAGGGTGGGTATAGTGAGGTGGTCCCCGCGCAGTTGGACAGACTTCCGGTTTTCTTAAGTATTGGGATGGTCGCCCCTCCCTGAAACGGCATCAAAGTGCCAAAGTGGCGATAGCGATATCCCACGACGCGAGAGGAGACCGAAATGAACATCACGACAATTGGCATTGAGTGGGCAAAGAACGTATTCCAGGTTCATGGTGTTGACGCACGGGGCAAGGTGGTCGTGAAGAAGGCGCTCAAACGGGCACAGGTGTTACCGTTCTTCGTAAATCTGACGCCGTGTCTGATTGGGATGGAAGCGTGCGGCAGTGCCCACTACTGGGCGATGAAGTTGGAGGCGTTGGGACACACCGTCAAACTGATGGCACCGCAGTTCGTCAAGCCGTACGTCAAGACGAACAAGAACGATGCGGCTGACGCTGAAGCGATCTGCGAGGCGGTGACTCGACCCACGATGCGCTTTGTTCCGATCAAGAACGGCGAGCAGCAGTAAGCCCCCGGCGAAGTCATCTATGAATTAAGGCGTTAGCTTGTGAGGATAGTGTCCACTAAAAAACATGGTGGACACGATCGATGGAGATAGAGAAGCTGACACGGCGCCGGCGACATCACCCGGAAGAGTTCAAGCAGGCGGTCATTGCGGCCTGTTGCGAACCGGGTGCTTCGGTTGCTGGAATCGCGATGGTCAACGGCGTCAATGCCAATCAGGTCCGTCGCTGGATGCGTGAGCGCGGTATTGCAG